>CAZWXN010000016.1:0-21693 GCA_964637915.1 uncultured Nitrososphaeria archaeon
GTATATGGCTAAGGTGGCGATTATAGCGGAGATAATGCCCGAGGACCCCGAGATGGATCTAGACCAGCTCATTGAGAGGGTAAGAAGCAGCCTCCCCCAAGACTTCGAGCTAAAGCAGGTTGAGACAAAGCCCGTCGCCTTCGGCCTAAAACTGGTAAGAGCCATGTTCGTGCTCCCCGAGAGGGAGGGCTCGTCAGAGATCCTCGAGAGGGTCTTAAGTCAGGTGGAGGGGGTTCAGGAGGTAAATATAGTCGCATCAACTAGGATATAGCCTGCCTTAGAATGCGCTATTCTGACTTAAATAGTGGCTGAGCATCTATTGATGGCGCAGAATAAATGAGTCCACGCGAGCTGCGTCTGAGAGTTGTCGAGGCCCGCCAAAGAGACGTGGGATATGGGATAGCGAGGATTGACCGGGAGGTTGGGGCCGCGGCGGGGTTCCAGACAGGAGATGTCGTGGAGATTATTGGGAGGAAGGTTACTGCCGCAACCCTCTGGCTCGGCTATATGGAGGATGAGAAGGATGCGATTAGGATTGATGGCTACATCAGGAATAATGCCGGAGTATCCTTAAATGAGTGGGTCACGATTCGTGAGGCCAAGGTTAGTGAGGCCCAGCTCGTCGTTCTCGCACCGGTAAATTCCTCGATAAAGCCTGATGAGAATTTCACGAGGCTTGTTAAGAGCAGGCTGATCGAGTACCCGATAGTGCAGAAGAACGTGATCCCGGTAATGTTCTTCGGAAACCTCTTCACGTTCGCGGTCCTGCAGACCAAGCCTCAGGGCGTCGTCAAGATAACGCCCAGAACCAGGCTCATAATACACTCGAAGGCGATGCAGGAGAAGGTCCTGAAGACTACGGTCACCTACGAGGATATAGGGGGATTGCATGAGCAGATACAGAGGATAAGGGAGATGATAGAGCTGCCGCTCCGCTATCCAGAGCTATTCCAGAAACTGGGAATAGAGCCGCCGAAGGGAGTCCTCCTCTATGGCCCGCCCGGATGCGGTAAGACACTTCTAGCGAAGGCCGTGGCCACGGAGGCCGAGGCGAACTTCATACTCGTGAATGGCCCGGAGATAATGAACAAGTATTATGGCGAGAGCGAGGCGAGGCTGAGAGAGATCTTTAGGAAGGCAGAGGAGAATGCCCCATCAATAATATTCATTGATGAGATCGACGCCATCGCGCCGAAGAGGAGCGAGGTTACGGGTGAGGTTGAGAAGAGGGTTGTAGCCCAGCTTCTAGCGCTGATGGATGGCCTCGAGAGCAGGGGCCAGGTGATAGTCATAGGGGCGACGAATAGGCCTAATGCCCTCGACCCGGCCCTTAGAAGGCCTGGGAGATTCGATCGCGAGATCGAGATAGGGATTCCGGATAGGAATGCGAGGAGAGAGATACTCCAGATACATACCCGGGGTATGCCGCTGTCGGAGGATGTTGATCTTGATAGGCTTGCTGAGATCACTAAGGGCTATACGGGCGCTGATCTCGCCGCCCTCTGCAGGGAGGCAGCGATGAAGGCCATCAGGAGGATTCTACCGAGCATAGACTTCTCGGAGGAGAGGATACCGCCGGAGATACTGGATAAGCTTGTGGTTACCATGAAGGACTTCCTAGATGCTTTCAAGGAGATAACGCCGACGGCGCTCAGAGAGATAGAGATCGAGATACCGAATGTCCGCTGGGAGGACATTGGCGGGCTTGAGGATGTCAAGCGCCAGCTCGTGGAGTCGATAGAGTGGCCGCTAAAGTATCCGGAGAAGTTCGAGAGGATGGGGATAAAGCCTCCAAAGGGGATACTGCTTTACGGGCCGCCCGGATGCGGAAAGACTATGCTCGCGAAGGCTGTGGCCACGGAGGCCGAGGCGAACTTCATCTCGGTCAAAGGCCCCGAGATCTTCAACAAGTGGGTTGGAGAATCGGAGAAGGCCGTCAGGGAGATATTTAGGAAGGCTAGACAGGCAGCACCATGTATAATCTTCTTCGACGAGATAGAGTCCGTCGTTACGAGGAAGGATCTAGTGGAGGATTCATCTGGCGTCTCTAGCAGGGTGACAAGCCAGATCCTCGCGGAGATGGATGGGATCGAGGAGCTGACGGATGTGATAGTCATAGGGGCCACTAATAGGCCCGACCTGCTCGACCCCGCGATACTAAGGCCCGGTAGATTCGATAAGCTGATCTACGTGCCTCCACCGGATGAGAAGTCGAGATACCAGATCCTGAAGATATATACGAGGAAGATGCCGCTAGCCCCGGATGTCTCGCTCAAGGAGCTGGCCATGAGGACGGAGATGTATAGCGGGGCCGATTTGGCGGCCCTATGTAGGGAGGCGGCGATGAACGCGCTTAGGAGGAATCTCGACGCCGAGTATGTGACGAGGCAGGACTTCGAGCAGGCCCTAGAGATAGTTAAGCCCAGCATAACGCCGCAGCTCCTGAAGGAGTATGAACGGATGAGCGAGATGATAAGATACAGGAAGGAGCAGCTGACGATGATAGGATGAGGAGGACATGTCGGGGAGAGAGTATAGCAGGAAGGTGGTTAGGCCTGGGAGCGAGATCTACTCGAGGATAATAGAGGTCTTGGAGAAGCTTGGTGGTAAAGCGATGGAGTCGAGCCTTCTCGAGGAGCTTAAGAAGAGGGGCTTCGATGTCAGCCTACCAGAGTTGAGAAACATGCTGATGAAGCTCGAGATAAGGGATAAGGTTAGGGTTCTCAGCTTAGATGAGGAGAGAAGGGTCGTCGAGCTCCTAGTAAGGCTTAGAAGCCCGGAGAAGGCCTAGAACCACTGATCAAGGCTTGTAATGCCCCTAGTCTTCTTGAGTGCCTCCTCGAGCTCCTTCAAGGCCTTCTCAACCCTCTCCTCGGAGAAGTCATGCTCGTCGCAGAGCATCCTCTTAACACCTTCACGATCAATTTCCCTCCACTCGATCCTATAATTCGTCGTGACATCCGGGTTTAGGAATATGCGCCTAATCTCCTCCGGATCAACATTAAGGGTTTTCCCAATGGCCTTTAGAGCCTTCTCAGCCGATCCATATGTCTTGATGAGCTTTAGCGCGGTCTTAGGCCCAACGCCCTTAACACCCTCACAGTAATCAGTCCCGACAAGTATCGCGATATCTATCAGCTGCTCCCTAGTTATTCCAAGCCCCTCAAGCAGCTTATCTAGATATATCAGCTCCGGCTCAACCTCCACATACTCCTTTCTACCAGGGAGCTTTCTTCTACCCACAATCGAGAGGTTTCTCACGAGCCTCGGCGATCCGAAGAGGAGTGAGTCGAAATCCTGTGAGCCGGATGCATAGGCATCTCCCCTCATTGCTATGTATGCTGCCTGGGCCTCCCCTTCACTCGGAGCCTGCACCACGGGTATGCCCATGAGGCTTAGGAGCTTCTTAGAGCTCTCGACTATAAACTCGTTGAGGGTCGCGGCCTGCTTAGCATATTTCTGGGCCTCCTCGAGCCTCCCCTCGGCGAGAGCCTGCTCATAGAGCTTCTGGGCCTCCAGCCTCTTCTCACTCCTCTCCTCAACCGTCGCCCTCTTCAGCTCAGGGGGCCTCCCATCATAGACGAAGATCGGCCTTATCCCGATCTTGAGGAGATTTATCGTCCTGAAGAATAATCCGCTGAGGTGGCTCGTGATCCTCCCATGTCTATCCATGAGAGGCCTCCCATCTTGGCCCCGGATAATAGTGATGAACTGGTAGAGCGCGTTATACGCGTCGAGGGCTATCGCCTTGCCGCCGAGGGACTCTAGGGTAACTGTCTCAACCGCGGTCTCTGGGATTATCTCCCTAATCTTGACCCCCATCCCAGCCCTCCGGGAGAAGAATGTTCGCGAGGCCGTATAAAGGTTAGGAGATCTTCCTCAGATCTAGGGCGAAGATGCTCCTCCTCGGAGCAACCTCCATGACCTCTCTACTAAACTCTATCTCCACCACGTGTTTTAGCTCCGCCGCCCTATCAGCCGCAATGCAAGACGCCTCCTCAAGTGACCGGGAGACCATGTAAAGGTGTATAATTCCGCGGCGCCTACAGGCTCTAAGACCCACATCGAAAAACTCTAGGGAACGGTATGGCAGATCCATTATCACGCGATCATACTCCTCCCAAGAATTCTCAAGCACCTCCCGGGCATCGCCAAGCACGGGCGTCACCCGATCCTCAACCTTATTCAGCTTTAGGTTCTCAAGGAGATACCTATATGCATACGGGTTGATCTCCACCGCGACGATCCTCGCAGAGGGCTGGAGCTTTGCTATGAGTATCGAGAATGGGCCTACGCCCGCGAACATGTCAAGCACCCTCTCGCCGGCCGCGACCTGCCGGGCGACACGAAGCCTCTCTCCCGAGAGCCTAGGATTGAAGAAAACCCTCCTCAAGTCAAGCTTATAGATGCATCCATGCTCCCTGTAGATCGTCTCCGTGCTGCCTGAGCCCGCGACAACCTTAACATCCCTTATCCTATAGTCGCCGGTGGTCTCGCCCTTCACCAAGACCATCCTAGCCCTAGGATGTAGGCGTAATAGAGCCTCGCCGATCTCGCGAGCATAACTCCTCAGCTCCTCATCAAGATCAACGAGTATCAGGTCTCCTATGATGTCATAGGATGATGGAAGCTTGTCGAGAATGCTGCTCGGAAGCTTTCCAGCGAGATACTCCCTAAGGGATCTCGGCCTTCTCACCCTCACCTCGAATAATGCTTGAGTAAGCTCCCCGCCAAGCTCCTCCACAAGTCCGTGCACCCCTTCAAGTCTCTTCAGAGGAAAGAAGACGAATCCATTCCCCTCAAAGGGCTTTAATGACTCATCTAGAGCTCCCATCGCGATAAGCCTTCTCCTCAGCTCCTCAGCCCTGCATCTAGGCACCTTAACGGCCTCTCGGAGGATCTTCTCGGGCCCATTCAAGACCTATTCTTCTCCCTTCCCAAGCGCCTCCCTCAACAGCTTCTCAACCTTCTCCACGACCTCGACCGCATCTCTCCCGAAGACTAGTATCATCGGCTCCTTGCCCCAATCGCCCTCATGATAAATGATGTCCGGGACTCTCCCCCCAGCCCTCTTGATCGCCTCCCCAACGCCCCATGGTATCGTGCCGCCCTCAATCCTCTTAACATCCTCAGGCTCCAGCCTCCTATCATAGTGGCTGATTATCCAGCCAAGCTTCCTCGCCGCATCTATGAACCTCGGATCGTATCTGATGTTAATCGCCGCCCTCTTCTCCGGATCATTCTCAAGCGCCTTTAGCAGGGCTCTTGCAACATGCCGTGAGGCCGAAAACCATGGATGATCCGAGGCTCTCGGCCCATCCGGGTGCCTCACAATCCTCCCCGGGACCCCAGCCACCTCCTCAAGGCCCCTCGCACCCGGGATAGCCATGCAGAGGTTCATCTGGCACTCCGGGATAGCCTCCATGAAGAGCCTGCTTCCCTCAATCCTCCTAACAGCCTCCCTCATAGCCTCCAAGACCCTAAACTTCTCAGCATCCCTTAGAAGCCTTCCAACAGGGTTTACGGGGCCGCTCCCAGCACCAACCTGAAAACCATATCTAATAGCATCGGTTACAAACCTCTTCGCATTCTCCACGGCCTCGAATATACCCCTCCTCTTGGCGAGCTCGGCGGCTATAGCGGATGCAAACGTGCATCCAGTTCCATGAGTCGTCCTCGCCTCAATCCTCTCAGCCTCATAGATCCTGAACTCGCCCTCGAAGTATAGGACGTCAGCAGCCTTCTCTCCCTCAACATGTCCCCCCTTAACAACCACGCCTCTCGCCCCGCGCTCCGAGATAATCTTCGCCGCCCTCTTTTGCGACTCTAGATCCCTGATCCTAATCCCAGATAATGCCTCAGCCTCGAGCGCGTTGGGCGTGACGATGTATGCGAGTGGTATGAGCTCCTCGACCAGAGTCTTGACAGCATCCTCTCTCAGGAGCCGCGCACCGCTCTTCGCGATCATCACGGGATCAACGACGATCGGCGCGCCGATACCCTTCAGCTCTGACGCGACAGCCCCTATGATCTCGGATGTATGAAGCATCCCTGTCTTGATCGCGTCGACACCGATATCCCTGACCACGACCCTTATCTGCTCCCTTATCAACTCCACGGGCAGGTCATAGACCATGGTTACCTCAACCGTGTTCTGCGCGGTTATCGAGGTTATCGCGCTCATCCCATGGACGCCGAGAGCGGCGAATGTCTTGAGATCAGCCTGTATGCCGGCACCACCACCCGAATCAGAGCCAGCAATGGTCAAGGCTCTCGGTATCATCGAGGATAAGCTTGATGATTCAAGGCTTTAAGCTTTAGAGATTAACGATGAAGTCCATACGCTCCTTAATCCTCGAGAGCCCATGCTTCTCCCTCGCCGTCACCCCGGAGCCCTTATCATCCTCTAGGGCCATGCCCTCATAGGCTGTCGCGGCAAATGTCTCGCATAGATCGAGCAGGCGCAATATATCATCCGGGTCACCCGCATGAAGATAGATTGTCAGATCGTTAACCAGGAGTATTCTCGTGGGGCTTCGAGCATAATCATCGAGTAACCTCCTCGCCTCCATTAAATTCATCTCCGCATAGTGGAGAACTTCATGCGCATCCCTGCCGAGAAGTCTCGGCGGATAAACCCTACTGGGTCTCATATATCCTAGACCCCGAACCCCGGGATAATATGATTCCACAGATCTCCCGACGCCACCGTACTCGGGCGCGAGATCTATTACCGTTACGTCGCCTCCCAGCCCCCTATCAATGAGAAATCTGAGAAAGCTCGTCAATAGCCTCGTCTTGCCAACGCCCACCTCGCCGCATATGAGAACCCTTCTACCAAGGAGCTTATCGAAGTTCATGTTCTCCTCCCATCCTAAGAGCCCCGGCCCGAATAATGGTTATAACCATGTTTTCGCGGGAATGCCTGGGGAGGCAGTCTTGAGTGTCTCGGCAGCAAAGAGGCTCTCGCTCTTCATCGTGCTCGTGTCTCTCGGCGTCATTATAGCACCCCTGGTCTGGTTCCCATTCTTTACTACGAAGGCTTATCCCGGCCAGCACCTGATAAATGCTCTCGCCGGGGTTATGCTTGGGCCATGGTGGGCGGCGGCCGCGGCCATCCTGATAGGAGTCATAAGAAACATCCTCGGGATCGGGACCATCTACGCATTCCCCGGAGGGATCCCGGGAGGGATCGTTGTGGGCCTCGTCTATCTTCTAACGCGCAGGTCCAAGAGGCCGGCGATAAGGTATCTCGCAACCCTTACAGAGCCCATCGGAACAGTGCTGATAGGCGGGACATTATCGCTCGCCGTGATAGCCCCAATCATCGGAGATCCACGGCTCCTCGGCGCGGTAGAGCACTATGGGCTCTTGCACTTCCTCCCAATCTTCTGGTCGGGCTGGGCGCTAAGCTCGATCCCGGGCTCCACCGCGGGCTATCTCATATTGCTGGCCTTGAGTAGGACCGGTGTCATGAGCCGAATACTCGAGCTTCAAGCGGCCGCTCAGGCCAGACAAAGAGATCGCTTGTGAAGAAGTTTGTCAGTGTTCCTACCCCTATCGCGAGTATGTATGATATCGTGACTGGTATGCCAAGTATGTATGCGAAGAGGTAGTGGGAGGCCATAGTCGCGAGGAATCCCAGCAGCCTCGATGCGTGGAAGTATATTATTCTCAGGTGGAGTTTTAGGGCTCTTCTGCCCCTGAATGTCCAGAGATCATTCCAGATGAAGTTACTGATTATCGCGGTCTCTACGCCTATGGCGAGCGAGATGATGTCGCTCAGCCCTGCGATATAACAAGCATACGAGACACCATAGTTGACAACCACGCCGCTGGCGCCTACTATGCCGAACTTGAGGAAGGTTGTCGAGAAGATCTTCCTCCTAGCCCATTCTATGATCCTCTTAACCGCGCTCATCCCGCTAGAGCCTCTCCTTCAGGTATAGCTCCTTTAGCTTGGCCATGTTTGTCGCGAAGTTCCCGCGAGAGTCAACAGGGGTCTCGAGTATCAGTGGAAGGGGCCTGATCACGGGATGATGGAATAGCTCGAAGAAGCCCCTCTCCCCTATCTTCCCCATCCCGAGATGCTCATGCCGATCTATCCCGCTCCCCAAATCCCCCTTAGAATCATTTACATGGACTACCTGAAGCCTATCAAGGCCTATTATCTCGTCGAATCTCTTCAGCGTCTCATCTATCGCCTCCCTAGTCCTGAGATCATATCCAGCTGCAAATGCATGGCACGTATCGAGGCATACCCCAACCCTATCACCATCCCTGATCAGGTCGAGTATGCTTCTAATGTTCTCGAATGTTGAGCCAACGCTATTCCTCTGCCCGGCCATATTCTCGAGGAGGAGCATAACATCGTTCTCAACCTCTGAGAGGGCCGTGTTCACGGCCTCAGCAGCTTGCCTTATCCCAACATCAACCCCCTTACCCATATGACTTCCAACATGGACAACAAGATACTGTAGGCCGAGCTCACCAGATCTCCTGAGCTCTTGGATGAGGGATTTCGTGGATCTCCTATGAGCCGTCTTATCCGGGGATGAGATATTTGGCAGATATGGCATATGTGCTACCGCGATCTTGAATCCCCCCTCCTCAAACTTTCTCCTAAACTCCTCAACCTCCTTCTTCGTGAAGGGCTTAGCCTCCCAGCCCCTCGGATTCCTCGTGAAGATCTGGAAGGTTGTGCACCCGAGTTCGACAGCCCTATCAACAGCCTTATCAATCGAGCCCGATATTGAGACATGTGCTCCCAGAAGCATCCACTAGAACATCTCTAATCCAGCCTTAAATCTTTATGACCACATCATCAATCAACCTCCGAGGCCTTCTTGAACTCGATGCCCTCACCACGCTTCAATCTCAGGAGAAACTTTCTCGCCTTCTCCAAATCCTTGCTCGAGAAGAGTATCGAGTCCGGCTCGGGAGGCCATGAGAGCCCACAGCCGAAGCATCTCACAGACCTCGACGCCGTGGTCAGCTGGAGGAAGCCGCATCTAGGGCATCTAACAACCTTATAGACCCTCAACCCGACAAGAGATCATGTAAGCCGGATATATCAACCATCATGTAGGCGGATCCAGTGATCCCGCCTAAAGCCGGATTACGTTTAAAATAAACCCCAAGCATATAGTACTTGGAAGCCCGGTAGTCTAGCGGCCAATCCAGCTGGTCAGACCACGCGGGGCCATGGATCCCGGGCTTTGGATCATGGCCGCTGGGAGAGTGGGTCATGGGAAGAGACCCGGGGACCTGGGTTCGAATCCCAGCCGGGCTACCATCCCTCCTACTTTTCTCCGAGAAATAGAGAATACTTTTATTCAGAAGAGCCTAAGACTTGGATGATGGGATAGAATGCGTGTTGAGGATGAGGTTAAGCGCTTGATGGAGTTTGATGATGACTTGAGCAGGTTGAAGCTTGATGTCATTAGGGTTCTCGCGATCTTTAATGGGGTCTCATGGATGAGCGAGATAATTCCCGATCTGATCAAGCTTCGCGGTGGGGTCTTGGATTATCCGCTCAGAGAGGCTCTCTTGGATAAGGCGATACAAGAACTCAAGTCTGATGAGATAATTCTTGTTGAGCCGAGGATTAGGGGGATGCCGTATTCGAGGGAGGTTTATGAGGACAGGCTGGTGAGGCTGAGAGATCTCCAGGCCGCTAGAAGAGCGCTTTCCAGAGACCCTGTCTATGGGAGCTATGTGTACAGGCAGATGGAGCTGATAAGGCGCGCCCTAGAGGATCACGTGTAAGCTGTCTTCCCGGGAGGTCTCGGGTAAAACTTAAGAATAGGCTTAAACGTGATTCGGCCGAACGGTCATGGAGTACATTTATGCCGCCTTGCTCCTTCATAGGGCTGGTCAGCAGATTACGGAGGAGAATGTGAAGAAGGTTCTCTCTGCTGCTGGGATAAACCCTGATGAGGCTAGAGTTAAGGCTCTCGTTGCAGCCCTCTCCGAGATCAATATAGATGAGGTGTTGAAGAGTGCGACCGCGATGCCGTTTGCGCCAGTGGCTACTACTGCGGCCCCAGCCACGCCTCAAGAGAAGCCGGAGGTCAAGGAGGAGAAGAAGAAAGAGGAGGAGAAGAAGGCCGAGGAGGAGGCTCTAGCAGGGCTGAGCGCCCTCTTCGGATAAGGCTTCACGGCGCTGAGCAAACCATTTATTACCGCCTCTTATCTGGAGAAAGGCTTAGGGATACTGGCTATAGCGATCTAGGTGGGAGGCTTGAGGTTCGGGCCAGAGGAATATTCCCTAAACTTCCTGAGGGAGCGTGGTTATACTAGGAGGCGTTGCATCAGCTGTGGCGAGTATTTCTGGACGCTGAACCCGGATAGGGAGGTTTGCGGCGAGTCTCCTTGCGAACCATACCGCTTCGTCGGCAAGAGCCTGACTAGGCGTAGGATGAGCCTCCGCGAGGTTCGAGACTCATTCCTCAGATTCTTCGAGAGGAGGGGGCATGCAATAATCGCGCCATATCCCGTTGTTGCCCGATGGAGATCCGACATATTCCTGACAGATGCGAGCATAGTTGACTTCCAGCCATATGTCACGTCAGGGATCGCCCCTCCGCCGGCGAACCCCCTCGTCATAAGCCAGCCATGCATAAGGCTCGTCGACATAGATAAGGTTGGGCTAACCTTTGGAAGACATCTCACGATATTCGAGATGGGGGGCGCTCACGCCTTCAACTATCCCGACAAGGAGGTTTACTGGAAGGAGGAGACCGTCCAATATTATCACGAGTTTGCTCAGGAGGTCTTTGGGATACCAGAGGAGGAGATTATCTATAAGGAGGGAGTCTGGGCTGGCGGTGGTAATGCTGGACCATGCTTTGAGGCCATCTCATATGGTCTTGAGGTGGCGACACTAGTCTTCATGCAGTACAAGACTGTTGATGACGAGTTGATCAAGCTCCCGATAAGGACTGTTGATACCGGATATGGTATGGAGCGCTTCACATGGCTTACCCAAGGGACGCCCAGCTGCTTTGACGCGATCTATGGTGAGTTGTATCCGAGGCTTAGGGAGATCATCGAGCTCCCGGAGGTTGATAGGGAACTCCTGATCAAGTATTCTCCATACACAGCTCTAGTCGTGCCGAAGGCTGGGATGACGATCGCGGAGGCTAGGAGGAGGATCGCGGAGGCATCTGGGATCCCGCTGGAGACGATAATGCATGTGATCGCGCCGCTCGAGAGGATCTACGCATCCCTAGACTTCACTAAGTCGATAACATTCATAATAAGCGAGGGGGTTGTCCCATCGAATGTAAGGGTTGGGTATCTCGCGAGGCTTCTCATCAGGAAGGCTTACAGGCTTCTCAAGGAGCTCGGGTATGAGGATAGGCTCATAGACCTGATAAACCTCCAGATAGACTACTGGGGCGAGGACTTCCCCCATCTAAGGGAGATGAGGGATGAGACGATAGACATAGTCGAGCATGAGATCAGGAAGTTCGAGGACACGATAGCGAAGGGCATGGAATATATTGAGAGGGAGCTCTCGGATATGAGGAGGAGGGGTGCATCCGAGGTGCCGCTCGAATTCATCATCAGGGCTTATGATGAGAGGGGAGTAACGCCCGACATCGTGAGACCGGTCGCAGAGAAGCTTGGAATGAAGATCAACGTTCCCGAGAACTTTTATGAGCTCGTTGCATCGAGGCACTTGAGGGAGGAGCCTGCAAAAGCGGCTGATGAGGAGATAAGGCTCCTCGAGGAGGAGTTTAAGGATCTACCGGCAACCGAGAAGCTTTACTACAGGGATCCAATCATGCTCGAGTTTGATGCTAGGGTGCTGCGTGTCCGCGAGAACCATGTCGCGCTGGATAGGACGTGTTTCTATCCTGAGGGCGGCGGCGCGGTATCCGATCAAGGCATACTAAGGCATTCAAGGGGAGAGTGCAGGGTTGTTGATGTTCAGATTCTGGAGGGCGGGGTGATCGTCCATGAAATTGAAGGCCCTCCGCCAGCCGAGGGTGAGATCGTTAAGGGTGTGGTTGATCGGGAGCGCAGGTTCTCTATTATGAGGCATCATACGGCTACTCACATAATCTTAGGCGCTGCTAGGAGGGTTTTGGGGAAGCATGCATGGCAGGCTGGAGCTAGGAAGGAGCCGGGCTTCGCGAGGCTTGACATAAGCCATCACAGGAGGCTTAGCCTCGAGGAGGTTACACGCATAGAGGAGGAGGCGAATAGGATCGTCGCCGCCAGGATGCCGGTCAGGATCATGGAGATGGATAGGAATGAGGCTGAGAGGAGATATGGATTCCAGCTTTATCAGGGTGGGGAGGTTCCATCAGCCACGATAAGGGTTGTGGAGATACCAGGATGGGATGCGGAGGCCTGTGGAGGCCTTCACGCTGAGAACACGGAGGATGTCGGGCTGATAAAGATTATCAGGACTGAGCGGATACAGGATGGTGTTGAGAGGCTCGTATTCGCGGCTGGACCAGCAGCCCTACAATACATCCAGCAGAGCTGGCTCATGACCCTGAAGTTTGCGGAGAAGCTTGGAGCGCCCGTGGAGGCTGTTGAGAAGGCGCTGGACGAGACATTATCCGAGCTCAGGAAGCTTAGATCATCTGTGAGAAGGCTCCTCTCCGCGGCAGCCGAACTAAGATACCGCGAGCTGAGGGAGAAGCCCATAACCCTGTGTGGGGTAAAGATCTATGTGACGCGGGAGCTCGAGGATGATAGGGACTACGTTCTCAAGATCTCGGATAGGCTCTTGGCAGTTGATGAGCCCGCGTGCCTCATCGCGGCATATGGTGGTGAGAAGCCATATCTGCTGGTTACGGCTAATGAGGCGGCCATAAAGTCCGGGATTCATGCTGGAATACTAGCCTCGATCATAGCTGGGGAGCTTGGCGGGAGAGGTGGGGGCAGGGATCGGCTTGGACAGGGAGGCCTAGGAGAAGATGTCTCATGGGAGAGGTTGGGGGAGGTCTCGGTAAGAGCCCTGCACCAACTCTTGAAGTAACCCTGCATTTACTATTTTTCACTCGAGTTTCGCGGCCGCCTTGAGCGCCTGAGCCCTCCTCTCCGCGAGCAGTATTATGTCTTGTATTGTCTCCTTGGATGGTATCTCGGCTTCTACTGCTAGGGCTCTTGCCTCGAGAGCGCCCTTGATTAGGAGCGGTATCACGGTCTCTCTTGTTATGTATCCTATCTCCATTGCTAGGCTTAGCGCCTCGATGTGGGCTAATCTAACCTCCTCGCTGGTCTTCTCGAGATCGAGCTCGAGCTGCTCTCTAGTGAGTAGGATGCCATCCTCGAAGGCCTTCTCGATGCTTATTCCCTTGAGAACCGCCTTTATGTCCAGCCTTGCTAGCAGTGAGGCGAGCTCCGGCGAGATCACATCACCCTTCCGGGCGACAACAGTATCCTTCGCTATCCAGATCTGGCCGCCCTCAATCTTCGTCGGAATCTTAAGCTTGCCGAACTCGCTTAGGATCGGGCCTGGCGGGAGCCCTGTATTCATCTCGGGCACGACAACATCGAGGTCCGCCCTCTCACCAGCTCTAGCATGCATCGGTATCCTATTCTTGTCTAGGACGATCTTGAGCCTGAAAGCGCTGGTATTGGAGAAGATGAATCCCAGAGGCTCCTTAAAGTCGTCAACTAGGGCTCGGAGATCGGGCTTGCCAGCCTTTTCACAAGCCTTGATGAAGAGGTTCTTCTTGGCTATTTTTATCGTGGCCATTCCCCGGAGCTTCCTTCTCACCTCATGGAGCAAGTTGGCTCTCAAGCCCACGAGCCTGAAGACCGCGATAACCCTGCTTGATGATATTAGCTGGGATAGCTCCTCAACTATCCTAACCTTTCGCTCAGGGATTCTGCGAGTGCGCTTAATGACTGCTTCCGCTGACAAGGCCCCCCTCACCGGCTTTAAGCCTAGATTTAACCCCTATGCTAGGACTCTAACCCGACCTTGACGGGCTCACCCATCGTCCTCTTGACATAAATCGATTGGATGTTCCTGAATCTTCTCTCCAGCCTCTCCGCAATCTTGGAGATCACCGCGGCCGCGTTCTCAGCGAGCATCCTCGAGTCCATGTCCTCTGTCCCGATCAAGCACATTGCCTGCGGATTCTTCCTAACATTGATTACCACGCTCCTCTTCAAGCTCCTGACGAGCTCCGCGAGATCCACTCCCTGTGGGATCGGCTGAGGCCTCTTTCCACGCCCCCCAAGAGCCGCTCCAAGAGCCTTCGCTGCAAGCCCCATCATCGCCGGCTCAACCAAGAAGAAGTCGTATTGAGCGGCTATCTTCTTGGCCAGCCTCTTATTCCCGACCAGCGCCTCAAGCTCCTCCCTCTCGATAATCCTATCAACCTCTGGTATCTTCTTGGCTTCTGTTGCTAGGGCTGGACCAGCGATGACGCAGACCTTAGCCGGCTTAGCACCCCTACCATGAGGAAGCTCAACAACCTCATAGATCCTGTTCTCAGGCTTCTTCAAATCTATGTCCTGCAGGTTCACTATCAGCTCTACCGACTGCTTGAATTTCCTAGGCTTACCAGACTGCCTCGCCCGCTCTATAGCCTCCACCAGCGCCTCTTCAAGCGTTCTGAGCATTTCTAGGCTAAGGGCCGAGCTGGAGGATTTAAGGATATAGCTGGCCGATTACGAGTCCGGCTCAAGACTCCTCATACTTCCTGATGAGATCATCATGTAGGCCGGCGTCAACCTCCCTGATAACCTCCTTCGCGCTCTTTCCATCAACTGTTATACCCATGCTAAGGCATGTGCCTAGAACCTGCTTGACCGCCGCCTTCAAGGTCTTAGCGCGCATATCCGGCATCTTGATCCTCGCTATCTTGACAATCTGCTCCATGCTAAGATTCGCAACAAATTCCCGATTCGGCTGCGATGAACCCTTCTCGATGCCGGCCTCTTTAACCAGCAGCGCCGCGGTCGTGGGAGTCCCAACCTTAACCTCAAACGTCTTAGTATCCGTGTTCACAACAACCTCAACTGGAACCCTCATTCCCCTGAAATCCGACGTCTTCCTATTAATCTCCTCAACAACCTGGAAGACATTCACACCGAGCGGGCCTAGAGCAGGCCCTATCGGCGGCCCAGCCGTGGCCTCACCGCCCGGAACAAGAAACTTCAAGGTGCGCACACCTTCACTTCTTGTTGGGGATTTCATGCCTCTCTTAAGGGAAGAATCAAACTCTGGGATTTAATAAGAATAATGATGAACAAGAGAAAAATGGAAGAAAATGGGGTGGGAAAATAGGGAGGCGGGCTGGCCGGCGAGTCCTCGTAGTCATAAAAGCCGGCAGGGAGAAGTTTCTCGACCATCCACGGGTATTAATACCCGCCGTGGGAATGTTTCCCAACCTTACCAACCTTTATGGCTTTTACTACCCGCCGGCCAGCGGCTTCATCGTCACAAGATAGGCTATCCGCATAGATTTTAGAGTTAATAGCCCCAATCTGAATACTGTTTGTTCTTTAGGCAGGTGACCAATAATCTTAGCAACTTTATCCTGAAGCCTCTACGCCCCTTTTAACACACATGTAAAAGCCCGTTGCAAAAGGTGGAGTGATAACTCAACTACTAGAATTGTTAGTTCAGTGCTATTGTTGACTCCAAGGATTTAACAGGTCTTTCTGTGAATCTCCCCATATATTGGAAGATTGATCACCTGTTTGACGATTTCTCTAAATATTTTCTCTCATCAGCATTCACAAGTCTTAATGATTCCTTCCAGAATTTTCAATCCCTTCTTCCACCGCACAATTCTTCCATACTCCTTTATTAACGGCTTAATTTGTATTTTGAACTTGGGCTTTTCGAAAGTTAAGAATTTAAACTCCTCTGCTGAAATCCGAAAAGTATGTTTGCATCAATAATGTCAGTCTTTTTGAGACCATTTTTCTTTTCTGAGCCTTTTCAACGTGGTCATATTCTTTTTCTTTTAGAAAATATATCTTGATTCTTTCCTCAACAGCTTCATAATTTCGTCATAGATTTCCGGGAATAACGTGTCAATGAATATCTTGTCATAAATCCTTGAACTTTGTCAGTTCATGTGCCTCGAACGTCCTCTCGCCGTCATAGCATACATGCGGCTTTCTCCGCCTCAGACCCCCTTCTCCCTTATCACCCTAACCTGATCCGCTGGCACGGAGATCGGGAGCACGAACGCGGCGTCGGTCGGCTCTATAGTCACCTCATTTTTAGGTTTATCTATCCTAATGATCTTGCCGCTTATCCCTTGGAGAGGCCCGGAGATTATCTCCACGATATCCCCGACTGAGAGCATCTCTATTGTCGGCTTCTCGACTAAGTGGATCATGATCTCCTCCTTCTTGACTGGGAGGATTGATCCCATCTTCACGTGCTTGATCCCCTGAACGAGCATCGAGACCTTATCCCTGCTCTCGGCCTCCACGAAGATATAGCCCTTGATCTCGGGGAGTATGAGGATCGAGTATATTCCCTGCTGTTCGGGAGAGGTAATTCTGCTCTCCAATATCCTGGCGACGTTCCTCTCCTGCCCGGCTGTAACCTTTACTATGAAGAATCTTGACATCTTGCGTGGAGTCTCAGCCTGGCCCTCCATATATCTCACGCACCCTGAATCGCTAGGGCGAGGAATTTTATCACGAATGTTATGAAGCCTATCGCCGAGACGCCTATCGCGACGATCTTTATCGCCTGCTTAAACTCCTCCCTAGTCGGCTTTCTAGCAAGCTTGATCGTGGCGGACGCTGATCTGAAAAACTCCCTAAGCCCCATCCCGCCGAAACCCCGGGTAATCCACCATATATGTTTAGCCTCGCCCTCAATGCTTTTAATCTGGAGGTCGTAAGACTCCATGGAATGAACTCTCACAGGGGATCCCTGGATCTAGCCCTAGTCCTGGAAAGCATGGCCTCACCCATAAGGCTTAGGATCCTAAAGTCTCTGGCTGTCCGGAGGCTGAGTTACACGGAGCTCGTGAAGGCGGTCGGCCTTGACAGGGATAGGGATGCGGGCAAGTTCTCCTATCATCTCAAGAAACTCATCACGTGTGGGCTCGTGGAGGTGGATTCATCCACAGGGAAGTATACGCTATCGAACAGGGGTGCTAAGATCCTGAACGCCTTAGAATCTATCGAGGAGGAGCTGAGGGATAAGAGCCGGATGATGGTTAGGAGAAGTAATCAGATCGTCGAACCATTTGATAAGAACAAGATAGCGGAGGCCTTGGTGAGGGAGGGGAAGCTCCCGCCAAAGCTCGCGAGCGAGATCGCCTCAATGGCTGAGAGGAAGCTCCTCGACCTCAGGATAGAGTATCTCTCAGCCCCCCTGATCCGCGAGCTGGTCAACGCGATACTGCTGGACATGGGTCTCGAGAAATATAGACACCGGCTCACGAGGATAGGAATGCCCCTCCATGACGCTGAAACCCTCTTCAAGAGATCTATTGAGAGCGGGGATTGGATGCTCCTCACGCAGGAAACATCCGGGGCGATAATGAGGGAATATCTGCTTTTGGGATTCCTCCCGAGAAATATCTCGGACATGCATCTAAGCGGGAAGATTGACATTTACCCTGTGTCTGGGTGGCTTACATGCCTCTTCTCCAAAGTCGTTAAGCTCGATTCCGGCGAGCTGACGAGATCAGCGATGGAGCTATGCGCATCATTCTTCCACGTGAGGCATGAGATAAGGCTGCTGGGCCTAGAGCCCAGTATAAGATCCCTCATCAGCTCACTCCCGAATAACATGCCTAAGAGGCGGATAATATCCATCGAGGGCACCAGCGATATCATTAAGCTTCTCCAAGAGATCCCGAGGGATGCGAGGCCCAGCATCGGGGTAATGCTCGATTGCGGGAGGCATGATATCCGGGATATAGCTCTGGCGAGCAGGATGCTACGGAAGCTTGGGATACCCCACACGTACTCATTATCTGCTGAGGCTTATTTCACGGGCCTCCGCCTAGATGAGAATTGTCGGGCAATACACTCCATAATCTCCTTGAATGTCTTGAAGGCCGCCATGGATAGTGATGGCGATTTAGATGGCTTGCTCGCCAATCTTAGAAACTGGTTGAAGAGCGTATTGCCAATAATCAGGAGGGGGTTGATGCTGGCTGAGAGGCTTCATGCCGGGAGCAGGCCATACTCGATGATCGCCTTAAGCGGCTTGATCGAGGCTGGAAAGTTCCTAGCTAGGGGAAGATCCACGACAATTGAGGAGGCGGTCGAGCTTGAGCTTGCTGTGTTGAAGGAGTTATCAAGGCTCATGCCGCAGACGGGCGACGTGATGCTCGCTGGCAGATGTCCCATATCGGCCTCAAGGCGATTCTTCCACCTAGATTCCCAGAGATATGATGAGGAGCTGCTGAAGAATCTCACTCATGGGACTGAGGCTTATAGCGTGAGCCCGATCCCGAGGCTAAGCGAGTATAAGAGCATGGAATCTTGGATTGAGTTGGCGCGTCAGATAGTGCAGCACCTTAATGGTGGATTCTGCTTATGGATGGATCTTAGCAGGAGCCCGAAAGCCCTGAGCGAGGCGATATACGCCGCGGAGGAGCTGAGAAAATATAACAAGCATGGAGTGATAGTGGTCTCATGACTCTCAGGCTTTCTTGGACTTTAGGAGGAGGATTGCCTTTGCGAGATCCCCATTAGCCTCTATTAGGGCGATTCTTGCCTCCTCCTCGGTCACGCCGGCCTGAGCTGCCACCAGCATTACATCCTCACTTGATGGCTCATACCTCTCCTCCTCAATCTTCCCTCCCTCAGAAACCTCCCCACCAACAATCTGGAATATGCTCTCATTCTCAACCCTCATCTCGAAGACATTCGCGTTCTCGACTATTATCGTCCTACCATTAAGCTCTATCACGATCCTGCTAGCCCTGCCAAGCTCCTTAACATCTAGGCCCAAGTTGCCCAGCATCTTTGCCTGCAAGCGCCTCAATTGTCTTGGAGAAACGCGCTTCATAGCCCATGAATAAGCCGAACTCCAAGGAATTTAAGATTACCCCTACAAGCTAGCTAACAAGAAATAAATGTGGTGGACTGGAGCATTCTTTTTACTGCGTATAGCCCGTGAGCTGGCCCTTCCTAAGACCTTCTATCTTCTCCTTCAGCGCGGGATCGGTCACAATCGTTGCGGCGCAGTCAAGGCAGTATGCCTTCTTTCCAGCTCGCAAGATGTGTTCTCCCTTGGCTATCGTCTTGCCGCACTTGCTGCATTTCCTCTTTCTCGCTGCCTGGACCAGCTCTTGGGCGCTCATGGCGCTCTCATATTCTTTTCCTTGCGATCAAAATATAAGGATTCCTTATAAGTGGCGGCGGACGGGATGCTAGTGCTTCTTCACCTTCCTTACCTTGATGACCGCACCCGTCTTCAGATCTTTCATGATCCGTGATGAGGTGATTGCTCTCCCAATTGCTATGAGTTTTCCATCGCTTGACTCCATCAAGACCTCCTCGCCGGGCCTTATACCATCGGAGCAATATTGGATGTCGGCTGCGAGAGGGCTCATGCCCCCGAGCACACGCTCCACGCCAGATTCCCGAAGGACTATTCTCGGCGCCCTATCACCGAGAGCCTCCCTTAGCCTCTCAGCCCCACTGAGGCTTAAGGCTATCATGTTGTCCGGATACCTGATCGTCGCTATTATATCCCCTTCAAGCCGGATGTAACGCGGCCTCCCAGTCCTCTTAGAAACCTCAACAACGCACTCGCTTGGAAAGAGCTTCTCACCCACTCCCCTCCCAAACTGATAGTCGGCTATATCGCGGACGATCCTAAGAAGCAGGCTACCTGATAACCTTGAAGCCCCCATTGTTGAACTTCCTCCTTATCTTCTCGGCTAACTGGATGGGCATTTCAGCCCTAATCCTTATGAACTCATTCTCATAGTTGAGGAAGTCGACCCTAGAATTCCTGAAGATCTCGTCCAAGATCTTGGCCGCCTCCTCGGTGTAGGGCAGCGTGGTCTCGACCTTGATGAAGCCCCTCAGGAGCTCGGAGACTCTTTCTTGGAGCTCCTCGAGCCCCCAGCCGTATTTCGCGGATATGATGACGTGCGACAGATCAAGGTCGAGTTCCTCGATCTTCAGCTCGAGCTCATCTCGGTCGACGAGGTCGGCCTTATTCAGCACGAGGAGTATCGGGACATCATGTGCCCCGATATTATAGAGTGTTTGGAGCGATGTCTCTATCTTCTCCCTCAGCCTGTCCGTGGGATCCGACACGTCAGCGACTAGGAGTATCAAGTCTGAGAGCGCTATCTCCCTGAGGGTCGCGTAGAAGGCCTCCACGAGAAGTGTTGGGAGATTCTTGATGAACCCGACTGTATCTGAGAGGAAGACGGGCTTCCCGGCGAGGCGGACAACCCTAGTCGTGGGCGTTAGCGTCGTGAAGAGCCTCGAGTCCACGGGAACATCCTCCCGAGCCAGGGCGTTAAAGAGCGTGGACTTCCCCGCATTAGTATAGCCGGCGAGAGATATCATCGGCAGCCCCCGCTTCCTCCTCTCCAGCCTGATCAAATCCATGTGCTTCTTGATGCTCTCAAGCTTCCTCGATATCGAGACTATCCTCCTATGTATCTCATCATAGTAGACATCCGCCTCATATGCTCCGAGGCCGTGGAATCCAGGCTGCTCACCCTTCTTCGCAAGTCTCACCTTCTCCTTCGCCCTAGAGAGCTCATACTTCAGCTCCGCGAGCTTTATCTGGAGCTTTGCCTCGAGGCTGCTCGCGTGGAGGCTGAATATCTCGAGTATCAGCTTCGTCCTCGTAAGTATCGGGACCTTGAGCTCCTTCGCGAGATTATACTCTTGGACCGGCTTCAGCTCATTCTCAAAGACCACCTTTTCTATCCCCAGCATCTTGACAGCCTTCTTCAGCTCCTCAACCTTCCCAGGGCCTATATGATACTCGGGATGAGGTGGCCTAACCTGCTTAAGCTCATAGACAACCTCGTATCCCGCGGTTCTACAAAGCTCCCTAAGCTCGCCGAGATTATCCTCCTCACTCCTATCAACTCGATGAACTATGGCTACTTTCAAAGCTCCGCCTTCAAGCATTAATCCCGCCAGCCATCCCTTAAACCTTGATCCGCCTAGGGCTCCTCCTTCTTCCTCTTCTTGAGGAGATCCCCCAAGCTCACTCCACCAGATGCTCCGGGCTTCACAAGATACTTCCTTATCTCCGAGGATGGCTCCTCCTCAGCCGGCACGAGAAGCCTTATTCTCAGGATCTTCTCAAGCTTCCTCGCGAGCTCTATCGAGGGCCTAAGCTCGCCATGCTCGATCTTCTTTATCACCGTGGCCTTCTCGCCCACTTGGCTGGCCAGCTCCTCCTGAGTCAACCCCGTCCTGATCCTAGCCTCTCTAACAAGCTCACCATAATTCTCAACAAGCTCGAGATCCTCGCCCGGCAATGATCCAGCAGGCTTCTTGGCCCTCTTAATCATAGCCATCAGGCCATCAAGTCTAAGATCTAAGAACTCATAGAAAGACCTTTCTAAAGGATAAATTCTCTTGGGTATGAGAATCATGGAATATGACTTTAATGCAAGAAAAATGGGGTGGAGAAGGATTCTCTAATAAGTCTTCGGTTCTGGGCTTTCTAGCCCTCCCACCTCATTTCATTGGAGGGCTTTCGGGGGGAACACGGACTCCCCACATCTATCTGCTATTGGACAT
>CAZWXN010000017.1:0-20070 GCA_964637915.1 uncultured Nitrososphaeria archaeon
TAATATCGTTCCGGTCTTAATAGATGAATGTGCCATACCCGCTTTTTATTATGACTTCGTTAGCCGGATTTTCTATTGATTCTATTCTTCCGATGACCTGTGCTGCTACTTTGTACTTCTCCGCTATCTGGATTATCCAGTCTTCATGACCTTTTTCGGCTATGATCTCGAATCCTATTCCCATGTTGAATGTCTCATACATTTCCCTCCATGAGATCCTGCCCTCCCTCTGGATTATCTTGAATATTTGACTTGGTTCTGGGAGTTTGTCCTTGACATATCTTATCCCTCTTCCGATTCTTTTTATCTTCGTTAGTCCCCCTCCGGTGTTGTGGCACATGGCCTTGACTCCTTCCGGATTTCTCGTGATTATCTCAGCTATGATCGGGGCGTAGATTCTGGTTGGGGATAGAAGTGCTTCTGCGAGGCTCATGTTCAGCTCGTCTATAAAGCTGTCGAGTGAAAATCTCCCGCCATATTTCTCCACGATCTCCGGTTCCCCGATCTCAGGGTAGCGTTTATAGTATTCACGCTTTAGGAGAACATGTCTCGCGAGACTTATCCCGTTACACATTATCCCGCTATTCTCCCTATGCTCGTAGACAGCCCTGCCATCGCTCCTAAGGCCTATTATCAGGTCACCAGTCCTAATGTTGTTAAGCTTCGGGGATTTTTCTAGCTCGAGTACGGCGAAGATTGCGCCGACAACATCGAGAGTTCTTACTTGATCGGGCAGATCCGCGGTTTCTCCTCCAGCGAAGGCTGGCGTGATCCTGAAGTTCTTTTGATAGTTTGAGAGCAGCTCGAGCGTCTTCCTGAAGCCCTCGGCAAGCTCCGCGATTACCCCATCCTTTGGAATCCGGAACGGGTTCACTGCGATGTAGTCTGCGAATAGGATCGGCTGGGCTGCGACCGTGATCACGTCATCTATATTCATCGCCAAGACATCTTGTGAGAGCCCCTCAAACCAGCCCCCCTCCCCGAACTCCCGATAGCATAAGTATGAAATTATTGGCTTGCTTCCAGCTCCATCTAGGTGGAGTATCAAGCCCCTGTTTTCTCTTTCATCATCCCGGCACACGGGCGTGAATGCTTCTGGAAGTATGTTCGGTATGAGCCTCTCGAATAGCTCGACCCCCCTCTTCCTCGAATCAACCCCAAGTCTCAGATACTTTGAATCTTCGCTCATGTATAGCCTCTGATTCATCCCAGAGATAAATATTAATGCAGATGCATCCATTCAAGCTCTATGCCTCTAGTCTCACTTATAATAGGGAGCGAGAGCGATCGACCTATCGGGGACAAGATCAGGGATCTATTGAGGGGCTTCGGCGTCGAGGTCGAATACATGGTAATCTCAGCTCATAGGGCTCCAGATGAACTCCAGAAATATGTTAAGGAGAGCCAGGCCGAGGTCTTCATCGCGGTTGCAGGGCTCTCAGCAGCCCTTCCAGGAGCAATAGCCTCCGCGACCATAAAACCCGTCATAGGTGTTCCGAGGGAGGTTAAGCTAATGGGCCTGGACTCGCTCCTCTCAATCGTCCAGACGCCACCAGGCGTGCCTGTTGCGTGCGTTGGGCTCGATAACGCCACGAACGCCGCCATCCTAGCAATAGAAATCCTAGCATTAAAGTATCCCGAACTCGAGAAGAAGCTCAAGGAATACCGGGAAAACATGAGAAGGGAGTCTGCGAGGAAGCTCGATTAGGGCTCGATTAGGAAAAAAGCTACTTAACACTCTCTTTAATGTAATTGATCATCTCCTTGAATATTGGGAAACCATCCGCGTATCCATCGCCGATTTTTTCCGGGAGTTGCCAGGCGTAAACCGCTCTCTCTGGATGCGGCATGAGCCCCATAACATTCCCGCGCTCATTACATATACCGGCTATATCCAAAACGGATCCATTTGGGTTATATGGATACTCTCCCATCGCATAGCTTCCATCAGGCTTCGCATAGACAAAGACCACTTGATCGTTCTCCACTATTTTTCTAAGGATGTCGTCCGCCGCTATGAATCTCCCCTCCGCGTGAGCCACGGGCATTTTGAGAACCCCTTCCCCAAGACCCCTCGTGAAAATGCACTTGTGTTTATTCACGTGCTTTAGATAAACCCACCTCGCCTCAAACTTCGCTGACGTATTTGGTACCAGAGCCGCCGTTGGCCCATCTCCGTAACTTAACCCCGGAAGTAGCCCAAGTTCAACTAGAACTTGAAAACCGTTGCATATCCCGAGAACAGGTCTCCTATCCTCGGCAAACTCTCTAAACTGATCCCAAAGCCTCGACTTTATCTTCGCCGATAATATTGCACCCGCCCTAACTCTATCCCCATACGAGAAGCCCCCAGGAATCACGAGACCATCATAATTAAAGAGATTAACAGCACCCTTTATGAGCTTCCTCACGTGGATTACCTCGGCAATCGCGCCAGCTTCCCTGATAGCCCTCGCAGTCTCCTTATCACAGTTAGTGCCAGGAGCCCTTAACACGAGTATCCTAATCATAGCCTCAAAGCCTCCCTCCAAGCCCTCCTCAACTCAGAGTTCTTGAGGTCGATGATGGTCCTTCCATTCAAACCATGAATAACAAGCCTTGAGCCCCGGCTAACATAGCCTATCCTAGAGTATGGTACACCAAGCTTGTTCGCAAGCCTAGTGAACTCTCCTCCAAGTTCCCTCCTAACCTCGACGAGCATTCTGCCGTTACTCTCAGAGAATAGCAGGTAATCATCCCTCGAAACGCCATGACATGGGACGTTCTCAAGCCATACTTCCATGCCGTAATCACTGGATAAGGTCATTTCTGCGAGGGCCACCCCCAATCCCCCCTCTGATAGATCATGGCAGGCAGCAACATATCCGCGGTCTATCGCCTCAGTCACAAGCCGGAAGATCTTCCTCGACTCCTCCGGATAGACCCTTGGAACCCTGTTTCCCACATAGCCTTTTAGCCTGAAATACTCTGATCCCCCAAGCTCCTTTCTCGTAACTCCTAAGAGATAGACTGGATTCCCAGGATCCTTTAAATCAACGGTAATTGCTCTTCGCACATCTGGAATGACCCCTATCCCGGTTATTAGGAGTGTTGGGAGTATTGGGCCTAGAGGAGACTCGTTATATAGGCTATCTTTCCCGGAGATGAACGGTGTCTCAAAAGCTTTCGCGAAGTCATAGCATGCTCTGACCGCCCTATAGAGCGCTCCAAGCCTATCCGGCTTCTCAGGATTACCCCATGTAAAATTGTCTAGGATCGAGATACGCCTGCCCCCAACCGCGACATTATTCCTGATAGCTTCCTCTATGCTGGAAGCTGCCATCCAATACGGATCTATCAGGCTATATCTGGGCTTAAGGCCAACAGATATCACAACACCCATCCAGCTATCATCTAACGGCTTAAGCACGACCGCATCATTTGGCCCAGCATGATCTCCCTGAAGCGGCTTGACACACGTGTTTCCTTGGACTTCATGATCATAAGTCCTTATAACACACTCCTTGCTTGCGATGTTCGGCGAGGAAAGAAGCTTCAGCAACTCCTCCGCAAGATCCTTAGGCTCGGGAAATTCTGGCTCGACATACTCAGGCGGCCTCCATACAGCCTTACCAATAAATCTCGGAGGACACGTCAAGAACTCTATCTCTATCTCAGCTATCTGGATCCCTGAATAGTATATTCTCAGGAGCCTATCATTAGTAAACTTTCCAACAATAGATGCCTCAAGCTCCTCGGACTCAATTATCTCCATGATCTCATCAACGTTCTCCGTCGGAGCCGCGATGAGCATACGTTCCTGAGATTCTGAAACCCATATCTCCCATGGAGCCATATCGGGCTCCCTTAAATGGAGTTTGTCGAGTTGGATCTCCAAGCCGCATCCAGCCCTGTCAGCCATTTCCACAGCTCCTACCGCGAGCCCTCCTCCGCCAAGATCGCTTACCCCGGATCCTAGGCCCCTATCCCTTATCTCGATAATCGCCCTTCTCAGCTTCTCCTCCTCGATCGGCTCAGGTATCTGGACCGCTGGCCTCGAAACTTCCTCAGACTTCTCGTGAAGTTCCGCGGAGGCGAAAGTCGCGCCGTGAATCCCATCCCTCCCAGTCTTATTGCCGATGACGATCAGTTTATCGCCCGGCTTAACTCTGAAGACATACCTATCCTTTGGGACTACTCCCACGCAGCCGGCATAGACTACGATGTTCCCGACATAGCCCTCATCGAAGTATATTGCCCCCGCGACCGTCGGTATCCCCATGTTATTCCCATAATGGCCTATCCCAGCTACAACACCTCTGAAGAGATAACGGGGATGCTTAATCCCCTTCGGGAGCTTCTCATATGGATACTCGAGCGGGCCGAAGCATAGGACATCGATGCAGGCTATCGGCTCCCCCCAAACGCCTAAAATATCCCTTATCACTCCACCTATACCCGTTGCAGCTCCCCCAAATGGGTCTATTGCCGATGGATGGTTATGTGTCTCAACCTTGGCAGCCACACCATAGCCCCTGTCAAAATCCACTATCCCCGCGTTATCGGCTAGGAACGATATTATCCAAGGCGAGTTTATCTCCTCAGTCGCTTTCGCGATAAAGCTCCTAAGCATATTATCAGCAAGAACATTACCATTCTCATCAACGATTATCCCCTTAAAGACCTTATGCCTGCAATGTTCCGACCAAAGAGCCCCAAGGGATTGAAGCTCAATATCCGTTGGATTCCTCCCCTTCCTCCTAAAGTACTCCCTGATACTTTTCATCTCATTGAGGTTAAGGCTTAGCCCCATCTCCTCGCTAATCTCGACTAATGTCTTGTCATCTGCGTCCAGCAAATTCACCTCATAGATCTCGAATGGAAACGGCAACCTCCGATACTTCATCTCTGCTCGACCCTGAAGAAATATTTGTCCTTGACCGGGTTCACGAGAAGCCTTCTACACATTTCTTCTATGAGCCTCTCAGCCTCCTCCTTCGAGGCCGCCTCCAACGTTATCCGATACACCTTTCCGACACGAGTATCCTTGACGGGATACCCTATATCCCTGAGAGCCTCAGTGACACTATTGCCCTCGGCATCAACTATGCCATCCTTTAGCCAGACCTCGATAACCGTCTCGTATATTGGCATCCGTCCTCCTACACCTCGTAGATTATGCTCTTCTCGGCGAAATGCGCTATGTCCCCCGCGATCCTTCTCGCGCTCTCCAAGTCCTCATGGTATGCCACCGCTAAGCCCATCCTCCTCTCGGGATATGCCGTCGGCTTCCCGAAATACCATACCATTCCTCTGTATTTCTTGCGCCTAATGTAAGCATTTACCTCTGATGCCTTCCAGCCCTTCACTCGAACCTCTCCGTCTGGCAGCTCCTCAGGTGCTAGGACAACATGCGCAACGCAGTACTCGCCCTTGATTTTCAAGTTCTTCACGTCCTCTGCGAGGGGTAGGCCGATTGACGCTAATAGATGCAAGGCGCCCTCATCCCTCTCCAACGCCCACCTAGTCACCATCCCGGTATCATGTGGCCTGTTCGCGAACTCGCTATTGTACACCATATCCCCTATCACGAACTGCTCGACTGCGAAGATCCCAAGACCGCCGATATACTCCGCCACACGCCTCGCATACTCCTGGCACTTCTCGACAACATTGCTCGGTATCGTGGCCGGAAGCCAGCTCTCATGATAAGTTGCTGCGGGCCTCTTATGCTCAATCGGCGGAAGCAGTGTCGTAACTATCTTGCCGTTCTCGTCGAAGTGTCTGAGGACAAGCTGGGTTATCTCGGTTCCCCTCTCCTTCAGCTCCGTCAGGAACTTCTCCAAGATCACTATATCCCCTCTCCCCCTAGCATGCTTTAACGAGTGCTCGTAAGCCTTCTCAACATCATCCCACGTCCTAGCTATCGTCGCCCCATGACCACTGGAGGTCATTATTGGCTTGATGATTAGAGGAAGCCCAAGATCCTTCGCGGCCCTCTTAAGCTCCTCGGCGCTCGTCGCAAAAGACCACTCCACAGTCGGAATGCCAATCTTGTCGAAGAACATTCTAGTTGTCAGTCTATCCATCCCGATCAGTGGGCCATATGGTGTCGAGACTACCCTGTATCTCTGCTCAACCCCGAGCTTGAAGACCCTCATGGTGTCACATCGCTCGATCTCGAGATATATTGCATGGGGCTTATCAGGGTTCGGCACATACTTCTTTATCGCCTTCTCGAGCTGATCTCCATCCAGCATATTTATCACCTCGCTAGCGTCTGCGGCATCTTGAGCCGGGAAGCCCTCATACCTATCGAAGGCCACGATCTTTATCCCGCCTCTCGCTCCGCCAAGTTCTCGCTTCGCCGCGGTAACGACCAGGTCTCCTAGCTCTCCTCCGCCAACGGATATATAGACTAGAGGCTCCTCAGGACAAAGCATCTCCAGCGGCTCAAGCCTTGCCTCGTACTCCTTCCTAAACTCTGCCGCTTCCTCCAGAAGTCTAGACCTAATCTCTACCTGACTCATAACTCCCACCTCCTGCGCGTGAAAACAACTCATGAGACAACTCCCTAACCGGATCTATCTTCCCAATCCCCGGGATCCAATCCATCCTCTTCCCGAGGATCCCCATCCTTTCACGGTAAGTGTACAATCTCCTGACACGCTCAGCTATCTCTGTGCGCTTTCTTATCATCTCCTCGCTACCTATATCTGACCTATGAAAGAGGCCCCAGCCATCCGAGAGCCTCACAACATCCCAAGCTAGGCAATCCTCTATCCTCTGAGACGCCTCCTGCGGACTCTCACCAAACGCGAGAAGCTCCACAACCCTTGACCCCCTAGTCAGGACCCGGCCGGACTCATCCAAGTGTGCTGAGCCCCAGTAGAGCCTGCAGCCAAGCTTCTCAACAAGACCCTCATTCACCTCAACCAGATGATCCCTTGCGAGATCCCTGAAGTCCGGGTACCCCTTCGGAGCAACCGCCTTCACGACCGTCGCTACCTCAGAGAATTTTATCTTCATCGCCGAGAGTCTCTCATCAATTATTGCTTCAAAGATGTCGACTATATCTGTCTCAAGCATCGCGAGCACGTTGACCCCCTCAGGATCGCCCAGCCTCGAGTACATCTCGATTAGGGTTGGCCCTTCGATTTCTGTAAGCATCATCTGACCAGCAACAAATCCGTGGTAATGTTCACCAGTCTCTCTCTGAACCGCGTCAATCATCGACTTAACAATACTCAAGCTCCGCTCATACTCTTCATGAGTTATGAATGGTAATAAAAAGCCCTTCCCCGTGTAGGATCCCATCCCACCAGTCTCAGGGCCTATATCATATTCATGCGCATGCTTATTGTCCTGTACAAGTGGCATGCCTATCACAGTCCTCCCATCCACAAAGCATTGGAGAGTGTACTCCGGGCCCCAGACCTTCTCCTCGACAAGTATCTTATCCTCGATGTCCGTGTATCCGCTCATGTAATCTTCGAGCCAGCGCATATGCCTCTGCTTGAACCTGCTCTTCTCGCTGTGAAGATAGACTTGTGCGTCCTCAATCACCTTTACACCCTTGCCACCAGCCTGTCTCGCAGGCTTGAGAGCAACATTCTGAAGCCAGCTCAGAAGCTCTGAGTGCTTCTCAAGATCACTTATCGCCTCCATGTAAGACCTGTAAGTCTTGAACAGCAGCTTCCCACCTATCCCGTATCTCCACTGGATCCTCCTCATTTCGGCCTTCGACATCTCTAGGATTGAGAGTCTCCTCCTTGCGCCTATGCATGGTATCCCTCTTCGTTCAATCTCATCAACAACACCATGGAAGTTCGGCTCCTCCGGCCCTATCACAACCATATCAACTCCCCATTGCTCCGCAAGCGATGCCACTTTCAAGGGATCAGTTATCCTCGCAAGCGCATATTCTCCTCCAGTCCTCTTGACAAGCTTGTATATTCCGGGGTTTCTGTCCTCACTCACCCAGAAGATCTTCGGCTCATGATTACTTCTCGCTATTGCCTCAGCAAGAGCATGCTCCCTAGAGCCGCCCCCGACACCCATTACCTTCATCCTTTCTCATGCCCCCAACATTTCAGACAAAGCTCACCCTTCTCAAGCCCTATTGCCTTACAAAGACCGTCAATTGATAGGAATGCAAATGAGTCCGCACCAACAACCTCGGCAATCTCCCCCTCATCAAGCGCTCTTGCTATGAGCTCGTCAGGCGGCGGGATCTCAATACCATAGGGACATGGAGCCATTATCGCCGGGCTCCCTATCCTCACATGAATCCTCCTCGCACCCCTCCTCTTCATATTCCACACAGTATTCCTCAAGGTCGTCCCACGGACAACACTATCGTCAATCAACACAACGTCCTTTCCATCCATCGCGCATCTTATCGGGTTCAGCTTAAGCTGAACACCCATCAACCTCTCAAAGATTGATGGCTTAATCGCTGTCCGAACCTTCCTACCTGTAGTCACAAAGCCCAACGAGACCGGAATTCCCGAGGCCCTTGAGTAGCCTAGGGAGAACGGTATCGCCGTCTCAGGAATTCCTATAACGACATCAGCCTCTGCAGGCCTTTCCTTGGCCAAGATCATCCCAATCTTCTCCCTAACTGAGTAAACACTAATGCCGTCAATAACGGAATCTGGCCTAGCGAGGTAAACATACTCAAAACTGCACTTGCTTATGTTTAGCCCATTATGGAGCTTCACTCTAGATCTCTCTATGCTATAGGGATCAAATCTAACAACCTCTCCAGGTCTGATGTGGGCGATATGCTCCATTCCGAGCACATCCAAAGCTGATGACTCCGAGACCACTGCTCCAAGATCGAAGCCGAGAGACCCGACTTCAAGCGGCTTAACACCATGAATATCCCGCCCCGCTATCAATTCCTGATTCTCCGTCAGCGCAACGAACGAGTAGCCGCCATCAACCTCCTCGATGATCCGCCTCGCCGCCTTTAGCGAGTCGCCAACCCTGGAGATTTCATCTGCAAGCAACTCCCCAAAAGCCCTCCAAGAATCTTGGACACAATCCCCGAGGCCCGGCTTACCATCTCCAATCAAGACCATCCTAACAGGCGATTCGACCAATACCGGATGTTGATCCTTACTCGGCGCGACATATCCCATGCCAATGAACCCCGGCATGGCGTTCAAGTCGTCCTCGGTGAACGCCTCATCAACGAAACCCTCCCTAGAGAGCTTATGGAATCCTTCATCCCCATATGTTATTATCGCCGCAAGCTCTTGGCCTCTGTGCTGGAGAGCTAATAGGCCATAGTAGACGAATCGTGCAAGCCTCCAATTCTCCCTTCCAAGTCCGAAGGGGTATATCCCTATCAGGCCCGGCATCTCCCTCCACCCATCACCTCGAACAACCTGCCTTCAGCCCTTCTACCTTCGAGGGCGAGCTTCCTGCCCTCCTCCGCCAACTTCTGGGCATATGGGGTTGGATAACCCCCCGTAACGCATGCGAGGCAGAGATTACTCGTCCCCACAGCATCATAGAAGTCCTTTATCGACTGATAATTCACTGAGTCGGCGCCCAGCAACCTTGCAATCTCCTCCTCATCCCTATTGAATCCTATTAGCTCATGAAACGTCGCCATATCGATTCCATAGAAACATGGACTTGAGATCTTCGGAAACGTTGAGAAAACGTGAACCTCCCTAGCCCCCGCACCCCTAAGCACATGGATTATGTGGCTCAGCGTATCGCCCCTCACTATGCTATCATCTATCAGGGCAATTCTCTTTCCATGAACTCTATCCAGCAGGAGGTTATACTTGTGCAGTAATATTAACTTCCTCTGTTCGGCCGGCGTTATGAATGCCCTATGCTTAAGATACCTATGCCTAATAATCACGGGCTCTACAGGTTTGTCAGCCTCGATATGGAATCCATACGCTGCATCCTCCGCGGTCTGTGGAACCGGAACTATCACATCAACATTTCTCGCGACCTCACGATACCTCTGTGCAAGCTTTCTGCCTAGTTCCCTTCTAACCTCATAGACATAGCGGCCTCGAAACCTTGAATCAGGCCTAGCAAAGTACGCGTATTCGAATGCGCAGAAGCACTCACACCCACTTCTCACAACTTTTCTCTCGACACCGCCATCATCACTGATGATCACAAGTTCTCCTGGCCCAAGCTCCTCTGATAGACCGATACCATTAACCGTGAGCGCAGGGCTCTCCGACGCAACCCCAACAAGCCCAATATCGTCCGAAAATCCATATGATAGCGGCCTTATCCCATGGGGATCCTTAAAGGCAAATAGCTCTCCGCTCTCAGTCAGACCCACTATAGCATAGGCTCCATCCAGCTTCTCACAAATTAGCCTAAGCGCGCCAGCCACATCATCAGTCTTAACATACTCCTCCAAGAGGATGCGAAGCAATACATGAGCATCTGACCTTCTACTCACCCTGCCAGCGAACTCCTCCGTCACCTCAAGGAGATTCGTCACATTTCCATTGAAAGCAATGCAAAGATTCCTTCCCAGATGCTCGTCGGCAATCGGCTGAGCATTCGCGAGTAGGTCAGATTTACTCGATAGCTGTCCAGAGGTAGCATATCTAACATGCCCTATTCCAAGCCGGCCCCTAAGCTCCCTCTCCCAGGCATGAAGCCCCTCCAGACCCAAATCCGAGATTAGGCCTAAGCCCTTTTCAATACCTACATGGCCATCAGGGCTGAAGACTGCGACACCATATGACTCATGGCCGCGATGATTCAGAGTCAAGAGAGACCAATAGAGGTATGACACAACCCCCTCATCCCGACATCTTATACCGACGATACCGCAGTGTTCTCTTGGCTCGTCACTCATTGCCGGACCCCCTTAAAACCTCTTCAACACTCAATAATGTTAGATCCTGTGGGGACCTTATCCCGGCTAAAATCTCATATGCCCCTTTAACTCTCAGGGCGATCTGCTTTATGATCTCCCGCGTGAGCCTCGGCGGCTCACCCTCACCATTATACCCCATAGCCCTTAGACATGCCCTAAGAAACTCCTTATCGAGACAGTAAGCCTCCTGCAATCTCCCAGGGGCATAATACTTCTCCAACCACAACCTTGCGGAGTCATGTGTCGCGGGCTCATCAATCTGGATCAAGCCACCATCCTGTCTCCCAAACTCAAGCTTGATATCAGCAACGATTATTCCCCGGCTCTTAGCTTCTCTCCGATAGAACTCATAGAGTTTGATCGAGGCCTCCTCCAACTCTGCCCACTCATCTCTTGTGACTATCCCTCTTCTCAGCGCCTCATCCCTTGAGATCTCCTCATCATGACCCACCTCGCTCTTAGTGGTGGGGGTCAGAATAGGTTCTGGAAGCTCCTCGGCGAGCTGAAGACCATTCGGAAGCCTAACGCCAGATATCTCCTTAACTCCAGCCCTGTAAGCCCTCCAAGCAGACCCGTAAAGATAGCCCCTCACAACCCACTCGATATCTATCCTCCGAGCTTTGACAACTCTCAATGTCCTCTCATTCACTTGTTCGATCAAGTGATTTGGAAAGACGTCTCTGCTCAACCTAAACCAGTATGATGAGAGGAGAGCGAGATAGACGCCCTTATAGGGAACAAGATCCCTTAGAACAACATCAAATGAGGAAATCCTATCCGTGTGATAGATTAAGAGCTCAGTGCTGAGATCATAAATATCCCTAACTTTCCCTCTCTTCGGAATATTCCTGTTTCCAAATATCTTAGACTCCCTGATAGCATAACAATAAGCTCCGTCGATTAGGGGATCCTCCACAAGCTCATACACGCATGCCTGGGGAGCCTCGGAGCACCCCGCAACCCCGCTGGTCATACTAGTACCATGCTCCAGCTATTGTACCAGTCATATAAACTTGCGTAAACTTAGCTGCGTAATTTTACAAAACCATGTAAAAACGGCTTATATAGGCTATGGTTTGGCCATGGCGGATAATACCCCATCCCACGAGCTAACAATGCCGAGGAAATGAGCTAGGTCATGGATAATGATCGTAATAAGAGGATGCCCTCCGCGGACTGAGCTACAGTCATCTCGTGTTGATCAGCCTGTCCCGTATTCTTCATTGGGCTCGTTTATGATGTTGTTGCTTGCTTCTTATAGCTTTTGGCCGGGTAATTGCTAATTAGCTGGATGTGTTTAGTTGTTTTGGCGGATGATGAGGTCTTGACCCGGGCGGATTCGGCCGGGATGAAGATTGGTGCGGCCCTGACGTCGCCTTAAAGATTATGTCTATGCCCGCTCAACATCTTATCATGGCCGTGGTTGTGGAGTTTAGTGTTATCCCGCTGGGTGAGGGGACTAGTGTCTCGAGATTTGTGGCGAGGGCTGTTAAGGCCTTGGAAGATGCTGGTGTCAAGCATGTGAGCACGCCGATGGGGACTATCATCGAAGCTGGGAGCCTGGATGAGGCCCTAAGATATGTGAGGGTTGCTCATGAGGCTGTCTTCGAAGCGGGCGCAAAGAGGGTTGTCACAGTAATAAAGATTGATGATCGGAGGGATGTGGAGAGGAGTATGGAGGATAAGCTCAGGTCCCTCGAGATGGCTCTTAGGGACCTCGAGCATGAGAAGAGGTGATTAGTCGAGCTCTATCCTCCTGATCACGACGTCTCTCGCATGTCTGATGACATCCTCCGGCGGCCTCCTGCCAAGTACCCTTGCAACCTCCTCCCTGATCATCGCGGATGGCTTTGAGGCCAGCGCGTCTATAACGCCCTTCACCGAGCCATACGTCTTGAGAAGCGCCTTAGCCAATGCTGGACCTACCCTTGGAAGGCCCTCAATAATGTATAGCGCCTGCTCCTCTAATGTCTTGGATGCGGAGCTAGCCCTCAGCCTAAGATCCCTAGGCTCCCTCCTCTCCTGCAAGCTCCTATATTTCGCTATGAGATAATGGCCCGTCCCCTTCCAATCAGGTGTAAAGACGACTATTAGGTCCTCATATGTCCTCTGGATGCCCTCGATAAGCCTGTATATGCTCGACTCATTCCACTCCGTCACCCTCCTCACGATCCCCATCCACCCCTCTATCACGAGTATCTTCTCGAATGAGTCCACCTCCTCGAGCTGATCGAGCTGAGACCATATCCTGCCCCTCCCACTCTCATCAGGCTTCATGGAGTTCAGGAGATCTGTTATGGTCTTGCGCTCGACGACCGCGACGCCCTCAGAGCCGTCGAGGAGATAATCTCCCACCTCGAGAGCCTTAACCCCAACCTGCTCACCAAACACGCTAACAAGCATCCTATAGATCTCGTCAGCCTTGGAAGCCTCCCTACTATCAATAAAGATCATTCTCCAAGGGATCCAGCAGCCTAGACAGGCTTTAAAGATTTAGAGACATGGCCGAAAACAAATTATGCCGCGAATATTATCCAAGTATTGGCCGATGGGCGACGGCTTCTGGGAAGGGGTATTATGGGGTATGGGCTATGGGCTGGCCACAGAGAAGAGGGAGAGGAAGATCCGGTGCATGTTCTGCCGCCGCCTCATACCAAGGGATGCCATATACTGCCCATATTGTGGAAGGAAGCTGAGGGGCTAGAGGTATTCGAGGAGGCCGCTCCTCCTTTCCCTCGCCGGGAAGGCGGGCTCATATGGGGCTCCCTCCCTCTCGCAGAGCTTCTCAATAATCTCCGCAACCCTCATCCTCCAGCCATGCTCCATGCTCATGGCCTCTGGATACCTCTCCTTAACAGGGCTCATGGATGCCGCCAAACCTCTCTTCATCCTAAAGAAATCGTAGTATAGCCTTGATCCAGTCTCAGCCGCTAGGGCCACTATCCCCTCTATGGCCTCCGGTGAGTCATTCACGCCCCTCATTATCGGGCCTAGGAAGATCCATGTATTGATGCCCTCCATGGATAATTTTCTCAGGGCCTCGGCCCTCGCCGAGGGCTCGGGAGCCCTTGGCTCTATCAGCCCAGCCAGCACGGGATCCAACGTGGTTATTGTTATCCCGACATCAACCCTATTCCTGTGCTTGGATAGTATGTCGAGATCCCTGAGCACGAGTGGAGACTTCGTCTGAATGCTGACCTCGAAACCCGAGCCTAGGAGAATCTCAAGCCCCCTCCTCGTCAACCGCTCCTCTGCCTCGATCGGCTGATAGGGATCTGTTATCGTCGAGACGCCGACAACACCCCTACGCGCCCTCCGAGCCTCTTCCATCAAAACCTCCACAGCATTCTCCTTCACGTATATGATCTCGCCCCATGCCTCAGCCACTTCCCTATATCGCGTATAAGCCCTCCCATAGCAGTAGCGGCACCCATGATAGCAGCCAGCATATGGATTATATGCATAATCGAGATCGTAGAGACCCGTCTTAGACAAGACGTTTGAGACCCGGATCCTCTTATACACGGCGCTCAGGGCGGTTGCACCTCTAGCCTCGTCTGACTTAACAAGCTCCTCAAGAGCCTAGAAGTATTAAGCCATATTGAGAGGGGCAGCCTCGTAGACCTCGATATCCTCTCCAAGACATCCTCAAGCCTATCATACTTCTCGGGCCTCGACTCGAACATCCTCCTAAGATTCTCCCTGACAAACCATACTCCTATTGGAAGGAAGAAGCCCTCATAGATCTCCCTGATTAGGATTGCCATCCCCTGCCTCCTAATCCTCAGCATGAACTCTGCGGTCGCGAGCCTCGCAGCATAATAACATCCGCCAAGCGATGCATATGTCGTCCTACCCCTATAATCCTCCCAATCACCCTCAACCTCCACCTCAGCCCCAGGATTCCAGGTAGTGTATGGGAACCAGGCCTCAATCCACTCATAGCTCCAGGCATGGGGCGCGATCACGGCGATAAACGTGTTCCTCGAGACCCTCCTCTCAAAGAAGAGATATGAATCTATGATCGGGAGCCTCTCCACATCATCGATAAGCCTCTTAGAGATTATTGAGTCCACCGCGGTTATAGACCATCTCGTCGGAACAATCCTCCTAAGCCCCTTGACACCAAGGCCGCCGACAGAGAATATCCTCTGTATCCGGGATACTGGGATGCCGCTCGAATAGAGCTGGAGAACAGCCTCTGAGGCCTTCAAATCGCCATCAGAAATAACTCTATCAACAGGCTTCTCGATTCTCGGCTCATCAACTATCCTAAACTTCTCAACTATACCAGCCGGCCCAAGAGGCGGCGCATTAAGATCCAGCTTAACCCCGGGTCTCGGGGGCTTCGAAAACCTCAACTCTAAATCGACGGATCTAGCCGAGGCGGCAACAAGTCTCAACTCATCTATCAGCGCGGGCTTCCTCACATCAACAGTCATGCAGCCCCTCACGAGGCTAAGCCTCATCCTGAGAATCTCATCCAAGCTCAGGTCAAGCCAGTTCTCGGGAGCATCATAGACCTGTGCATCACCTTCGCCAACAGTGACTGATGGCGCAACCCTAACCTTGGGATAGCCCGACCAGCCCACGAAGATCGATGGAGGAGAGGGGGCCTCCAGCAGACTACTACTGGGAACCCTAACCTCCTCCACCACACGCCAGACGGAGAAGAGGGGGCATGGGCTCTCGCCACATAGCCCCCTAGCCCCCCTACAAAGCAGGCAAGGCTTCACAAGGCTACCCGGCATCCACCAGCATAACCTATCCAGAAGCCCCTCTTAAATCATACCCCCGCGACGCCACCTATATTATTTAGGCCAGCAAACTACTATACGCGGATGATGAAGGTTTCTAGCCCGACCGAGAGGGGATGAAGGGACGTCAGGACGCTGACGCATCTCTCGCAAACATTATCCGGCTCAGGGGTGGGACTATCGATCATCCATGATTCAGTGGGCGCAGCCATAGGAGCCTCATCATCGCCAAACAAATATACAATTATCCCGAATATTAGTCTAGCATCATGAATTGGGATATGTCAGACTATCGGGCTCTCATCACAAGATCAGGGACTGCGGCCATCATCATCCAAAACAATCCATGTAACATCCTAGTGAAAGATTTTTCGCTAATAAACTCAATACAATCAATTTGACTGTATCATCAGATCACTTAAAAGAAAATGTTATATCTCTCAGATTCATTTGTCATAATGCTATGGCGAGAAGAAGGATTGTAGGTAAGGGTAGGGCTGCTGACATGCTTCAGGCAGCCATTCGAAGAGAGGCTGGTAAAGCCGCCAGCCTACTCGAGCGCGATGTCGAGGACCTTTATTCAATAATCGGCTCGCAGCTAGCAGCCATACAGGTGGCTGCAAAGATGGCGCGAGCCAGGATACCTCCAAGAGTCAATAAGCGCGAGTTCATACTCCAGCGCATGCCAGTAATAACCGAGCTGCCAAGGGATGAGGGAAAGAAATTCGTAGAAAGCTGCTGGAGCAAGATAGTTGATCGAGCATGTAGATGGTGGAATGAGAACAAGGAGAAGTTCAGCAGCAAGGATGCCAAGACCATAATAAGGAGCCTAGCGCCCGAGATAGCGCCAGCAATACCGGCGAAGTTTAGAGCTGGATCAATAGCCGCATTAACAGCAGCACTCCTAGTGAAAGAGGACCTAGACAAAATCTGCGAAAAAGTAACAACACAAGAATCTACAGAAGGAGGATCTACTAGTTGAGAGATCAGTTCATCCCTAAACACTCACAATTTTTTCCCAAATCCATTTTCAAGTTTTCAAATTTCAAGCAAATCTATTTTCATGAATCATCGTCATAGTTTGCTGAAAATATCCTGATGACTGTTGTGATCAACGACATTAAGGCAAATGTATTGGCTAAGACAGCTTCTCTCTAGAATCCCCTGATTCGGCCCTTCCTTAAAAGCTGGTTATCAAAAGTATATTAAAAGCCGCGAACAAAGTAACTTTTGGGGCATAAAGCGGGGTAGGGCAGCCAGGTTAGCCCGCCGGGCTCATAACCCGGAGGTCGGAGGTTCAAATCCTCCCCCCGCTACACCCCCAATGTATCGTGGAAATAATCGCTATCTCTATGGAGACTTGCTTATTCTCATCCTGCTATTTCTTGGGCTGTGTCTTGAATTGTGTGTAGTGGCAGTTTCCGCAGTAGTATCTGTCTCCATGATCCGCCATTATATATCCTCTCCCGCATCTCGGGCAGAACATTATGTTCGCCACTAGTTTTCCTCCCTCGACTTTGTATTTCTTCCAGAGCTGCGCCTGTTTACCCAGCTTGCTTCACCTCCACGAGTAGGCCATGCTTCTTAAGAATATGCTTTCTCTCATACATTTTCGCATATTCTGCCGAGTCGTATATGTGGATGTGTGCCCTCGCCTTCCTTGCGCCGAAGAGCGATTCCATCTTCTCGATTATCACGCGCTCCTTCTCCACGTTGTACTTCTTCGCGATCTCCTCTCTAACCTCCTCTCGCTTGGGAGTCCCCAACTCGTAGATTATGATCGCCTCTATCTCTCTTCGGCTTAGGAGTGGGTTCTTCCTATCTTCGATTATCTCGAGGTTCATGCAGCCTTCGCCTCCTGGACTGGCACGAGAACCGCATTTATCTGGGCTATGGCCTCGCTTATCATGTTGCCCCTAACTGTCCGCCTTCTCCTCAGGCCCTTCTTCTTCCTTCTCTGCCTCCGCTTCTTCTTTTTCGATGGCGGCTTCTCATACCCCCTGAAGCCTATACCCGCCGTGATTAGTATCCTAACCTTCCTAGCCCCGCTTACATCAGGCCTCATGGGAAAGCCATCTTTATCCGTTCCACCAGTTATCCTGATTCTATACCCCTTATAGCCTAGGACCGAGCCATCAATCTCATCCCCGATCTTCTTTCCTATGAAAAGCCTGAATACATTCGGGTCTAGAGTTATGGTCTTGGCAGTGCCATCCGCCGGATTTGAGAGGACGAGCTTCGGTGCAGCGGCTTTCTCCGACATCCTTTAAGAGGGCTTCAAGGGCGTCCTATTAACTCTTCATCTAGCCCAGAGGGGATCTATCTTCCTCATTATCCCGACTATCTCCTCTAAGGCCTTCTTCGAACCCTCATCTAGCATGTCATAGTATTCTTCTAGGAGGAGTCTTGCATCGTTCTCGGGCACGGCCACATAAAGTATCTCGCCCTCCCGGATATGCCTACCGACAACCGGTTCCCTCATGGATATCGCGACCCTCATTCCAGCCCTCGCCTCTGGTATGCTCTGCCCCTTATCCTGTATCTGGGCTATTGTCCCGACAATCTTCCCCTTATCATTCATCATGGGGTATCTTGGCTTTATCAGCCCAGCCTGCACCTCGACACCAACTATTGCCGGCTCACTCCTCCTAAAGACATAGCCCTCGAGGATCTTTATCTTGCCTGGCTTTATCAGGCCCTCAAAAGCCCTCAACCTCCTCTTCGTCGTCTCCTCCTCAACCCAGCTCAGATAATTCTCGATAAGCCTGAAGAGTATCTTCTCCTTAAATATCCTAATCCCCTTATTATTCGCCTCAATCTCCAGGTCATGATCAACCCTTACGTTGAATGCGAGGATGACTCCCTTGAGCTCATCCTTCATTCTTACGACCTCGGCTTCCACGATATCCCTCTTCGAGACATCGCCTATACCAGCCCTCCTAACAGGTATGCCCCTATTCTTGAGGGCGAGGATAGCGGCCTCAAGTGTCCCCAGCGTATCCGCCTTGATAACAACGCCGATCTTGTCTGTGCTGAGGATGATCTCGCCGACCTCCATCCTGATCTTCTCGAGGATCTCCTGCTCCTTCGCCGGCGAGTCAACAACATAGATGGGTGATCCAGCTATAGCCTCCTCCAAGCCCTCGGCGACGATCTTCACGCCGGCCGCGGCCCTAACCTCATCAACCCTGTTAAACCTGTCCCTTGGATCCCTCATCTCATCAAGGGGCTTGGGGACGAGGAGAGCTCTAACCTTTGTCGTGAGGGGGCCGTTCACTCCCATGAGAGCTATCACATCGCCAACCCTGAGGACGCCATCGCTGATTATCGCGTTTATCGTTGTCCCGAGGCCCTCCTCCTCTAAGACCTCTAGGACGGCTCCCTCAGCCGGCCCATCGCCAACCGTGAGCTGCTCCTTCATGAATGCCTGTGCGAGCCCGAGAAGGACTAGGAGCAGGTCTGGGATGCCCTCACCCGTCTTCCCGCTTACAGGGATTATCGCGAGAGTCCTCGTGAAGTCCGTTATCCTGTAGTAGAGGTCGGAGTTGAAGCCATGGATGGATAGCTGGCCCATGAGCGAGTATACCCTATTCTGGAGCTCCTCCCTCACATGGACTGGTTGAGCCTCGAGGGCCTTGAGGAGAGGCATGGTTCCCTGCGGCTTCCAGCCCGGTATCAAGTCTATCTTCGTCGCGGCGACGACGAATGGAGTTCTTCTAGCCCTTAGAAGCTCTATGCTCTCCCGAGTCTGCTCTTGGACGCCCTCATTTATGTCTATAACTAGGATTGCGAGATCCGCGAGCGATCCACCTCTTCTCCTAAGATTTGCGAAGGCTGCGTGGCCCGGTGTGTCTATGAAGAGTAGGCCCGGTATCTCGAGCCTCTTGACCTTGACCTCGCCCAACAATGCTTTACATGTCTCGATGATTGCGTCAAGCGGGAACATGCTCGCCCCGATATGCTGTGTTATCCCGCCAGCCTCTCTAGCCGCGACAAGAGTCCCCCTCATCTTATCGAGAAGAGTGGTCTTGCCATGATCAACATGGCCAAGCACCGCGACTATCGGCGCCCTCAACCTCGCCGTGGGCCCTCACCATTCTCTAGCCCATCAACTCGGCCTAAAAACCGTATCCCCCAAGATCTAGGGTAGATAGAGGGTTGGGGAGCCTCCATAATGCGGGTCAGAGCCAAGCTCCTTCAACGCCTCATCGAATGCCTCCTGTATTGAGAGCCTCTCGGAGTATAGTTTTCTGAGGAGCTTTATCGTGAAGGCGTCGGCGTAGTCTGGCGAGATCTCACCCCTGAATCCTATATATGCTCCTGCGCCGCGATCGAAGAAGGCTGAGGCCATGACATTATCATCGCCCGTGAAGCAGGACGCCGCGATGATCAAAGTCCTCTTGAATGTTCCATGAAGCTTCTCTGAGATATAATGTGGCGGGGCGACGCAATAAGTCTCAT
>CAZWXN010000018.1:0-19950 GCA_964637915.1 uncultured Nitrososphaeria archaeon
CAGCATTCAAGATCACGAGCCTGCTCCAAGAATACATACCGGACTTCAGGATCGAGGAGGATAAGAATGTCATAAGGCTATATATCCCGGAGCAATACTACAGGATATATATCAAGAAATGCCAGAACAAGCTTCTCAAGATCGCGAGAAAATACAGGATAAACATCGAGGCATATCCGAGCTAAGCCTATCTCCAATAGGCCACTAGCTTCTTCCGGAGAGCGGGTATCTTCCGTATTTTCTCGCCTCATCAACCATTATGAATATGTTCTCCACCTTCACATTCGCGTGAAGCGAGTTGCTGGATGTAAGTATGAATCCTCCGCCCTCCGCCGCCGCATCTATACACCTCCTAACATCTCTCCTCACATCCTCCTCCGTCCCATAGGGAAGGACATACTTGCAATCAACATTCCCCATCACGCATATCCTATCCCCATATCTCCTCTTAACATCTCCTATATCCATGACCCCGGGCTCCATCGGGTGTAGCGCCGATATACCCGTATTCACTATGTCATCTAGGATGGGGTAGAGATTTCCATCGGAATGCTTCAGGACAGGGATCCCATATCTCCTGCCAATATCAACGATAGCCTTTAAGTATGGGAGCTCATACTCCCTAAACATTCTCGGGTTCATGAGTGGGCCATTCTTCCCAGCATAATCATCCGTAACCCATAGCGCATCCACACCAACCTCCGCCATCGCCTTAGCATAGCTTTGACAGGCTTTTGCCAATTTATCCAATAGCTTTCTTGCGAAGGAGGGCTTATAATGGAGGTCTAGAAGGATCTTGTCAATACCTCCCCTAACTTGGAAGGCGAAGTGCCAGCCACTATGGCACTGTCCTATCACGGCGATATCCTCCCCCCTTACACTCCTCATTATCCGCTCCATCATCTCGTAAATATCAGGATGGAAGGCATTGGGCGGCTCATAGGATTCCAGATCCTCCGGCGTCTTCACCACACCATCCACAAAGAAGGTTGTCCTGCTTCTTGGATTCGCCTGCATCACCCTACCCCAATGATCAACATACCTATCCTTATCGACATATCTCGGCTGATAATCTCTAGTTGTTGAAGAATAGTCCGATAGCGCGACAACAGCGTCGAAATCAAGCTTCTTACACGCCTCAACCAGTAATAACCTATAAGTTATCGCTTGATCCCAGCTAGTGCTGCCGCCAGCCATAGTGTAAACCTGGCTCATAAGAGGTCTATTAGTAACCTGCTCAACTATAGGAGGGTCAAGCGCCAAATCTGTTATAGGAACATAATCTGGCTCGCCGAGCTCAAGAGCCTTGAAAAAGCGCTCCCTATGATTCATTACAAGACTCTATATATATTTAGTTCAGATAAATAGTTTTATGGTCAGGAAGGTGGAAAATATTAAAAGCCGAGAAGGAATTAGTCTCCTTACTGGGGATGAGGCAGCCGCTCCAGACTGAGCTGTGATGCAGGAAGAGCCGGGCCGACCCAAAATATTCTCACTAACCTGTTATGCTCTTGCTTGATGTTTCTCCTCATATGCCTTGATTATCTCACTATAGTCCTCCTCGCTTATCCTCTTTATCGATCCTCTGAACGCCCTCATCGGGTTCTCGAGCCTCCTGAGGAATGGGACCCTGTTCTGTATTTCTAACTGGCGAGATTGCTATCTCCCACATCTCCGCCTCCTCAAAGTCCACCGTGTATTGGAACGCGTTTGATGGTTCTGCGATTACGTGGAATCTTTGTTCCTCTGTTATTGGGTGGGCTGGCCCCGCTAATACTCCCCTCTCCATGAACCCCTTCCTTTTGGCTTCTGTGATTTAGAAGATCCTTTGTCGTCCTTCTTCAGCCTCCTGAGATTTGGAGTTCTAACGCTCAGCGACCAGAACCTGTTTTTCCACCCTGTTCGATAGGACCTCGCTCGCGGGTATGATTCTCCCCATTTGTACATGATCCTTCACGAGGAAGATCCACCAGTAATTGACCATGCTCTATACGTGTGATCTCAATCTTACAAAAGATTTAGGTGAGTCTTATCCTCCTCCATGGCCTCTCCTCCGAGCCCCTTCTAGCATAATCATCCAAGTTTATCCCCATCTTCTCCGCCTTTCTCCTTATCGCTGCCAGGGTTGGCTCTCCATACTCTCTGACCGTCTCGAGGATCAACTCTCCAATCCTCTCATCACCCCTCGCTATTATGGCTTGGAGATATGCCTGCCTTATCCCATCCGTGCTTAGCATCCTGCCAAGCTCCCTTCTCAGGTACCTGAGCTTCCTCCTCAGGATCCTTGGATCCTCAAACTCCTCGCTCTCCATCGGTGTATGAGGCTTTGGGACGAATGGGTTCGCGCTCACCCTCACCTTGAATCCCAGATCCTTTATCTCCCTAACCAGCTTCACCACCTCCTCCAAGTCCTTCATGGTCTCCCCCGGTAATCCGAACATAATGTAGAGCTTTATCCGGGTGATTCCATGCTTCCTGAACAGCCTGCACGCGTGGAGGAGCGATTCATCTGGGAATTCCTTTCCTATCCTATATCTGAGCTCCTCACATGTCTCGGGGGCGATCGTTATGGTCTTCTCACCACTCTCCGCCAAGAGTTCTAAGAGCATCTCGCTCATCGCATCGGCCCTCAAGGATGGCGCTATTAGCCTAAAGGTTCTATCCCTCCTGAGCTCCCTCGCGATCTCTATTAGCTCCTCAAGCCTGCTGTATCTCGAGAGGTCGCTGGCTATCAGGGCTACGGCCTCATATCCTCCCCTTATCACCCCTTCCCGCATAACCTCTGCTAGCTGATCTAGACTCCTCTCCCTATATGGCGCGTAGAAGTTTTTCCCTAGGCAGAAGAGGCAGCTCCACCCACACCCCCTGCTCACGTCGAGTAGGAGAGCATCGCCGAAGATGCTCCGCCTGCTGGAAACCTGAAGCGCCGGGAGAAACGTGTCAAGCCTCTGTGGATATGTTCTTCTCACTGCCTCGGAGACCCCTGCGATGAATAACCCCTCTAAGCTTGCTAGGTTCTCTGGGCTCGCGCCGTCCATCATCTTGATGACGAGTTTCATCAGCCCGCTCTCCGCCTCTCCGATGTAAACATAGTCTGTAAGGCATTTGAGAGGGTATGGATTGCATGTGCATGGGCCGCCGATAATCTTGGGCTTATCGAAGAGGTTTAGCCTAGCTATCTGGCGCGCCATCTCGAGGAGATCCAGCTCATACTGGTAGCTGAACATTATCAGGTCGAACTCGCTGAGATGGGAACCGGTCTCAATACTCCTATCACTCTCAGCGGTAAAGCGCTCGCAATAAATCCTGTCATCGAGGTTTAGGAGGTGGTAGATTATCCTGATGCCGAGGTTTGATATCGCGACCTCATACGTGCTCGGGTAGACTAGGGCTATCCTGAACTTACCCCTAACCCTCTTCCTTACAATGAACTTCTCATCTAGCATCCCAGCTTCCTACTCGCTCCCACGCAATCATCCATAACTTTCTCTATAAAGGTTTGAACGCAGCCCAAGGGTTAAGTTTTCATGTCGCCTCCAGCCCATGATCTAGTAAGGATAATGAGTAAAATTATTCTCAGCGATGACTTGAGGAGCTATCTTGATGGGCTTCCGGACGTGGAGCTAGATCTCCTGCTTGAGGCTTATGAGAGGCCCTTACCCGAGGCCTTTAGAGTCAATACCCTGAAGACTTATGAGGAGAAGATTCTGGAGAGGCTGAGGTCTAGGGGATATAGCATTGAGCCTATTCCATGGGCTCGGCATGGCTATGTGGCTTCGGGCGGCGGGGATCTTGGGAAGTCGCTGGAGCATATGCTCGGGCTGATCTATATTCAGGGGCCTGTCTCCATGGCGCCTGTTGAGGCCTTGGACCCGAGGCCGGGCGAGGTGATCCTCGACCTATGCGCTGCCCCGGGAAGCAAGAGCACGCAGATCGCGCAGCTCCTCCGCGGCGAGGGAGTCATAGTCGCGAATGATATCAGTTTCGACAGGGTTAAGGCGCTCTCATCAAACCTGCAGAGATTCGGCGTGCTAAACTGCGTTATCACGCTCGCCGATGGGAGGAAGTATCCGCGATTTGCTAAAGAGTTCTTTGACAGGGTTCTCGTGGATGCTCCATGCAGCTCCCTCGGGATAATTAGCAAGAACTGGGGAATAGCTAGGGCGTGGTCCATCGGGATCGTCAAGAGGCTTAGCGAGCTCCAGAAGAGGTTGATCCTAGCTGCCTTCGACTGCCTCAAGCCCGGCGGCATCCTAGTATACTCCACGTGCACGCTGACCGTTGAGGAGAATGAGCTCGTGGTGAACTGGCTTCTCGAGAGCCGGGAAGATGCGAGGGTAAGCGAGATAAGGCTCAGGGGCCTTAGGCATAGGCCGGGGATAACCGAGTATAGCGGGGTAAGGATGAAGGATGAGATTTCAAAAACGATACGGATAATGCCCTATGATAACTGGGCTGAAGGATTCTATATCGCGAGGATCATGAAGGAGGTGAGATGATGAGGCTGCTAACCTCCGCGGAGAGGAGATACCTCGTTAAGAGGCTTGAGGACCAGCATGGCGTTGAGAATGCCTTCGATGATCTAGTCCTCATTCAGACTGGGCAGGGGAGGATAAGAGCCACGACCAAGGAAGCTTATGATGTTGCCTGCAGGCTTAAGAGAGTTCAACAGGTGGGACTATATGTCGCGAAGATGGTGAAGGGCGATGTAATTCTCTCGATAGAGGGTAGCCAGCTGCTTGGCGCCGCGATAACGAAGAATGTAATAGAGCTGAGCGAGGAGGAGGCTGAGGAGTGGATGAAGGCCGCGCCCATAGAGAGGTCTGAGAAGATTGAGGCGAGATATGTTGTTGCAAGATGCGGCGACTTCTACCTCGGATCGGGCAGAGTCTCTAGGGATGGAAGGATATATCCGCAGGTGGCCAAATGGAGGCGAATCCCCGAGGAATAGAATCGTTACTTGGATTTTATGGTTATCTTGTATGGCACGTATCTGTCGGCGTAGTAGATTGCGTATCCGGCCTTCAAACCCGCCTCCTCATATCTATTAACCTCGAGGCTGAGTTCTATTGCCGGGTTAAACCATCCATCAACAAAGCTGAATGTGCACACCATGTAGAGCACCCTATCGCGGCAATCCTCCGGAATCCCTTCAAGAATCTTAGAGAGTTCCTCCTCATAGTTTAGGAGCGACATGTTTACCCTTGCCATGTGGTAGAGCCTGCTTATGAGCGGCGCGGTCTTGAGGACTATGTAGTCCGAGAGTTCGAGAAGCCTGCCAACCTCCTCCCCGCTCAGGACATCCGGCCCCTCGATGAAGATGGGTATCCGGGTTCGCGCTCTCAATCTCTCGAGAAGCGGTATAATGTGCTGCAGCCTATCCTGTGATGAGATTCTCCAGCTATCCCAAGCCATGAGATAGACGCCATCAAACCCAAAGTCTGTGACTACTTTCTCCAGTTTGCTCGAGAAGAACTCTGCATAGCTGACGCCGTTCAAGCTATTGTTAAAGAGTAGGAGGTTCCCGGCCCCAAGCAGGTCTCGATGCCTGCTGATCCACTTTATGTCGAATCCTTGGACACTGTACCTGTATATCGGCCCCTCAGCCTTGAGGTAGACCCCAAGAAGTACCTTAACACCACGCGACTTCAAACTTTTCACAAGCCATAGTAGGTCTGACTGGCTCCACTTATCAGCCTCGATCCTGAACCTGAAGTACTTGGTCACGTCTTGGGACGGATCAAATCCATTATAGGTGTTGATGAAGTCCGGGGACATTATGATGACGACATGCGTGACGTTATAGTGCCTTAGGAACTGGTTCACGCTTTCCTCGGATCCCGGCGTAAAGGCGGAGTCGGGGCTCTCCGGGACCCCTATCCTGATCGGATCATTTGGGAGCGCCACTGCGAGGGGTGGCGGCATTACTGAGGCGAGGCCGAGCGCGATCACAACACCATATACGAGCACATTCCACTTGCTGAGATATGCTGTATCATATTTCTGGAGGCCGAGATAATCCATCATTAGTGCTAAGAGCCTTGTCCCGCCGAATATACCAGCCACAATCTGTAGGACATATGATAGTCCGATCTCATAGCTCTCCGGAACATATAGCCTCCCAATATATGCTGGGCTGAATCCATTCATAGTAATCCAGGCGCCCACGAGCCATGCCACGGCCGAGAGCATCAGCATGACGAAGTTTCTTCTAACATTCCTCGAACCCCATAGGCCCCTTGAGATTAAGATCATTGGGATCAGGAAGTTTATGTGTTGAATGTTTACCTTCGGCGATGTTGCTAGGAATGATGTGAGTGTGAGCGTTAGCGCCCATACTAGGCTATGGTTATCGGATTTCATCCTTTTCGCAATGATCACGAGTATTATGCCGAATGCCGCGATCGGGATGAACCAGAAGCTTGATAGATCCATGAAAGTTGATAGGGCCATCCAGTAGGTGAATCCACCGACGCTCTTGGCGTGGAATAATATTGCCTTGAAATATTCTATCGGCGTTGTTAGGAAGGGCGTGGAGACCACTAGAAATGTTATGGACGTTGGGAGGATCAGCTTTTGGACAGCCTCTCTAGGACTGTATTCTCCTCGCTTGATTAAATATATCATGGCCGGGATTACTATGAGGGCTGGGATTAGCTTGATAGCCGCCCCTATCCCCGCCATGATCCCGGCCGAGATGAGCCTCCGCTTGAGGAGCATGTAGATCGCGAGGAGCTGGAAGAGGACCGCTATCGAGTCGAACATCCCCCAAAACGATGATGTGGAATACGTGATCGGGTTGAAGAGCCATATCGCCGAGGCCGCTAGTGATTTGCCCTCATTGAATTCGAGCTCCCTCATGATCCGGTATATCATGAGAGCTGATGCTATGTCAGCAAGGATTATCGGGAGCTTTACCATGAATATCTTGAATAATGTTCCCCCGCCAAGCACGGCGACGATTATCAGCCAGTAGAGCCATCCAGGCGGATATGCGTAGAAGCCCCAGGGATACTCGACGTAATCCCCGAACTTGTAGATGTTTAGATCCTGTAGGCCGAGCTCGCCGGACTTAAACCAGATATACATGTCCCATGGATGGGCGTAGAATGGCGCTGGAATCAGCCGAGCCAAGACGCCGATCAGCAATATGATCAGTAGCTTCTTCCACGCCGGCGTCATCTTGCAGATAATTCGCGAGAGCATTTTATATCAGTTACCGCATGACTTCTCAGCATCCGATGAGCAGAGATTGGATTAAGTTCTTATTTTATAGGGGGCCATCCTTTGTCGGAACTGATGCGAGCTTCGATGATGCTGATTATACGGTCTTCGGTGTGCCCTTTGATGCTACCGCGAGCTTTAGGCCCGGGTCGAGATTCGCCCCCCTCAGCCTGAGGATCATGTCTGAATATCTTGAGCTCCCGGCCGAGAAATCGATAAGAATATGCGACTTGGGTGATCTGCATCCAACGGTTAGCGTTGATGTGATGCTGCGGAGGGTTGGTGAGGCTGTTGAGAGGATCGTAGAGGCTGGCAAGATCCCCGTTATCCTCGGAGGAGAGCATACGCTCACTCTTGGATCCATCCCGAGGCTGGGAGGCATCGGCGGATTAGTGATCTTCGATGCTCACCTAGATATGAGGGACGAGTTCATGGATACTAGGATAAACCATACCACTTGGCTTAGAAGACTTCTAGAGGAGAAGAGGATGGAGCATGTCATAGTTGTTGGGGCTAGAGCCTATACGGAGGAGGAGTTCGCCGCGGCCGATGATATGGGCGTCCAGCTCATCACGAGCTCCGAGATATTCCTAGACTTGAGGGGTGCTGTGAAGAAGCTTGACGCGCTCACATCCAGGCTGAAAAACATCTATCTAAGCATAGATGTTGATGTTCTTGATCCGGGCTATGCACCAGGCGTTAGTAATCCGGAGCCTGGTGGGATTGCACCAATCCACCTCTATGAGCTCATTAAGATTGCCGCGGCGAGGGGGCTTATGGCGCTGGATATCGTTGAGGTGAATCCGCTCTTTGATAATTGGTCGGCGGCAGCCTGCGCCGTCTACGCAGCATATTATGCCATGTTATCCTCTACCACCTCCTTCTCAGCTTCGCGATGAAGAAGCCGTTACAGTAGTCTCTGTGTGGGTAGAGGCGGCGGGCCTCTATCAAGCCCCTCAGCCCATCCATGCCCAGCCTTGGCTCAAGATCCACGAGCTCAAACTCTGGATGAATCTTGAGGAAATCCTCGATAATTAGCTCATTCTCCTCGAGCGATATGCTGCATGTTGAGTAGATTATGTGGCCTCCCCTCTTAACATGGGGCGCGGAGCTCTTGAGCATCTTAGCCTGGAGCCTCGCAAACATCTTCACATGCTTAGGCTTCACGATCTGCCTGTATATCGGCTCCCTCCAGAAGAGCCCCGTGGAGCTGCATGGCGGGTCAAGGAGCAGTGCATCCACCTCCAGCCTCAGAGGCAGCGGCTTTGTCGCGTCAGCGGCCAAGTCCTCCACAATCCGCAGCCCAGCCCCCCTAACCCGCCTCAAATGAGTCCTTAGCCTGCTTATCGAGGAATCTATCGAGATTATCAGGCCCCTATTCCTCATCCGGATGCCCGCGAGGATGGTCTTCGAGCCCGGCGCCGCGCATACATCAAGGATCCTCTGGCCCGGCCTCGGGTCAAGCGCATGAACTGCATAATAGCTCGAGAGATCCTGGATTAGGAGTAGCATCCTCCTCGTTAGCGATATCAAGCTCTGGGTATCATCCACGCGTTCAAGCATGTAAAGGCCTGGAAGCCTCCGATCAGGAAGCAGGTGGACTCCATTCTTCTCAGCCTCCTCAAGTATATCCTCCTGAGGGGCGAGGAGCGTGTTCAGTGCAACATATGTTTTCGGCCGATCTTCATCTTGGAATCTCAGCAGCATGCTGGCCTCCGATCTCCCAAGGACCTTTGTTGCGAGCTTGATGAACCATGGCTGATAGCTTGGATATGTCTGGAGACTGAGCCTAGCTTTATGGGCTGATCTTATCAGCCCTATCCAAGGCTCGGCACCCCTTGGCCAAAGCCCGCCCATCACCCTTCTAAGAGCCTTCACAAGCTCCTCGGGGTCTCCCAAGTCCAAGCCCGCCCGGATGGAGCATAAGAGCAAGCCTAGCAGTATCATCGAGTCCTGATCCAGCTCTTCCCTACAAAGCCTTCTCAGGAGGATAAGGGCTTGATAGCTTCCAAGGGCATATATGTGGAGCATCTTGCGGGCGAGCCTCAGAACCCGGGCAGCAGGCCTATACGCTTGGATGGACGCGTAGAGAGCTGATTTAAGGGAGATCTCTTGGTCTAAGTGTCTTTTAACCGCCGCGAATGCTAGAGAAACTGCCTCGGCCACCTCCTCGATATTCATTCCTCATCCTATCCTCTTGCGGGCTCTCAGTCATTTCGGGCGCTAAAACCCTATATTACTCTGATGCGGGTAGATGATTTAGAATGGGTCAGACGCGCCTCGACGATCACATTCACCGCGATATCTACTTCCTGATCGGCTGCAGCTATGATGGTAAGGCTGGGAAAGCCTATCTCAAGCTCTTAAACCCCGAGACCCAAGAGGTCAGGCTGGTATATGATGAGAACGGTCATAAGCCATATTGCTATGTCAAGGAGCCCCTCGAGGAGGTTAGGGGGCTGGGGCTGCCCGGCGTCGTAGACCTCACCCACGAGAAAAAATATGATCTTCTCAGGGATCAGGAGGTTGAGCTCACGAAGATAATTGCAAGTGATCCTCTCGCAATAGGTGGAGGCAGCAACTCGATAAGGGAGAGGATAAGGGCATGGGAGGCCGATATACCATATCACCTCTGCTACCTCTATGACGCGGGGCTCACGCCATGCATGCCATATATTCTGGTGGATAATAGGTTATGCGAGTTCCTGCCAAGTGATGAGAAGATTAGGGATATTGTGGAGATGGTCTTCGGCAACCTCCCAGATGATGAGAAGAGGCTGCTAGCGGAGTGGATAAGCCTCTTCGAGGCAGATCAGCCGACGTTTAAGCATCTCTCAATGGATATAGAGGTCTTATCGCCGGTCGCGACTAGGGTTCCATCCCCGAGCAAGGCTCGAGACAAGATTGGGACGATATCATTCGTTGGAAGCGATGGCAGGAGGGAGGTTTACCTGCTAAGGACACCGAAACTCGGAGAGGTCTCAAACACGGATCTCTATGAGGTCAAAGTATACGATGATGAGGCCGAGATGCTCAGGGACGCCTTTGAGGTCATCAGACAATACCCGGTGCTAGCAACATTCAACGGCGATGACTTCGACCTACCGTATCTCAGGCATAGGGCTGAGGTCCTCAAGATACCGAAGGAGCAGATCCCGATAACGTTGGGAAAGGAGGGCGCCTCACTAAGACATGGCGTGCACATAGATCTCTACAAGTTCTTCATGAATCGGAGCATACAGGTCTATGCCTTCGATAACAAGTATAGGGAGCATACGCTCGAGGCCGTGGCCCAGGCTATACTCGGCAAGGGGAAGATCGCGATAGAGAAGCCCATAGGAGAGCTATCAGGGGAGGAGCTGGCGAGATACTGCTTCCAAGATGCTCTCCTAGTCCACGAGCTCCTCACTATGGATAATGAGCTCGTGCTCAAGCTCCTAGTAGTCCTCTCGAGGATAAGCAGGATGCCGATAGAGGATGTCTGCAGGCATGGCGTATCTGGGTGGATTAAGAGCCTCCTCTACTTCGAGCATAGGAGGAGGGGATACCTGATACCGAGACATGATGAGCTCATCGAGGAGAAAGGAATAACCTCGACAAGGGCCATAATTGAAGGGAAGAAGTATAGGGGGGCGATAGTCGTCGAGCCCGTCCCCGGAGTGCACTTCAACGTAATAGTTCTGGACTTCTCATCCCTCTATCCATCGGTCTTGAAGGAGTGGAATCTCAGCTACGAGACCACTAGGTGCCCACATCCCGAATGCAGAGATAATATCGTCCCGGAGACAAGCCACTGGATATGCAGGAAGAGGAGGGGGATCCAGAGCGAGGTAATAGGATGCCTTAGGGATATTAGGGTTAGATGGTATAAGCCGAAGAGCTCGGACAAGAGCCTGCCAGAGAGTCAGCGGAGATGGTATGGCGTTGTCCAGAGAGCTCTCAAGGTCTTCCTAAACGCGGCTTATGGCGTCTTCGGCTTCGAGGATTTCCCGCTGTACTGCCCCCCAGTGGCTGAGAGCACGGCCGCGATAGCGAGATACGCCTTCAAGAAGACTGTTGAGAAAGCGATGGAGCTGGGGATCCAGGTGCTGTATGGGGACACTGACAGCCTCTTCATCAAGACAAGCGATGAGACATTAATAAACGAGCTGGTATCATGGGTCAAGAAGGAGCTAAAGCTCGACCTAGAGCTCGATAAGAAATATAGGTATGTCGTCTTCTCACAGAGGAAGAAGAACTATCTCGGCGTCACAGATAAGGGCGTTGTCGATGTCAAGGGCCTCACCGGAAAGAAGGCACATATCCCCAAGTTCATAAAAGACGCATTCGAGGAGATGCTGAAGATACTTCAGGAGGTTGAGAATGAGGAGGGCTTCGAGCGCGCTAAGAAGAGGATCGAGGAGCTCGTGAGGGCCAAGTATCAGGCCTTGAAGAGGGGTGAATACAACTTGGAGGACCTATCATTCCAAGTCATGCTATCCAAGAGTGTGGAGAAATACGTGAAGACCACGCCGCCCCATGTAAAGGCCGCTAGAAAGCTCATAAGCCGCGGAATATCAGTCGTCCCAGGAGACATAATATCATATGTCAAGACGAAGGATAGCGATGGCGTAGAACCCCTAGAATTCGCCAGGAAAGATCAGGTGGACGTTGACAAATACATCGAATACCTACTATCGACATTCGAGCAAGTGCTTGACGCGCTCGGAATAGATGTAAACAAGATAACCGGCGTGACAAGCCTCGAGTACTTCATCTAGCAGGTATAACGCTTAAGAGAGGAGACGACCATCTCCCCGCAAAGTCTTAGTGAATTATTGTTAAAAGATTTTGCCCCATGATATTTATCTCGCTCCTCCTTGAGGATTTGATGGATGCTACGGGTCGAGTGTATTCCTGTTGGCAGGCTGCTGTCAAACTCGTATCTGCTTTATGATGCGGGAAGCGGGGAGGGGATAATAATTGACGCGGGAGATGATGCTGAGAGAATTATCAGGATTGTTGAGATGAAAGATGTTGATGTTAAGGAGATCTACCTGACCCATGGCCACTTTGACCACGTGCTAGCCGTTAGGGAGCTGAGAGAGAGGCTTGGATGCGGCTTCTACATCCATGAGAAGGATGCAATGATCCTCTCACGGGTTCCTCTTGACGCGAAATACTTCCTAGATCTTGATGTGGATCCGCCGCCCGAACCTGATGGGTGGGTGTTCGACGGCCAGATCATACGCGTCGGAAGCCATGAGGTTAGAGTTATCCACACGCCGGGCCATACTCCGGGGAGCGTCTGTTATCTGGCTGGAGAAGCCATCTTCACCGGGGACACGCTCTTCGCGGGATCTATAGGGAGGACGGATCTGCCCGGCGGAAGTCTCCAGAATCTACTAAACTCAATAAGCACCAAGATCTTGAGCCTACCTGATCATTACGCGGTCTACCCCGGCCATGGCCCATCATCAACAATAGGTGCCGAGAGGAGGCTGAATCCATTCCTAAGATGGATAGAGGATTGGCGGTAGATCTTGCGAGATTCTAGCTCCTGATCTCGCATATCGGGTTCTCAGACTCCACGAAGAGATCTAGGGCTAGTTGCGCCACCCTCTGGACTATCGACTGTATTACGATGAACATGATCTCGGCCTGGGCGATTAATGCTATCAGCTCCCTATCCTTCAAGGGAACCTCCTCCATTTCCTCCCTTAGGATCCCTGCTAGATGCTCCTTGGGGAGGCTTAGGATGGAGTGCGCCTGCTCCAGATCCAGCGAGAGATAGGCGTTGATTGCCCCATCAACGAGCCGTGAGGACTCATCGAGCGCCCTTCTCAGGCCATTATACATCGTGGAGTTCGACCACATCTTCTTACCCACCTGTGATATTCGCTTAGCGAACTCTAGGAGAGCCTCGGCCAAGGAGTCCATCAAGTTCTCCAGTAGTATCAGGGAGTAGATGTGCGGCGGGTTTCGGAGCTTTAGAAACCTCCCAAGCTCCCTCCTCCTGAAGTAGGTTACCATGAGCCTGGTATGTAGCTGGAGGAGCTCGCTGACACGCCGCCTCAAAGTCTCGATATATGGTATTAGGTCGTATCTCCCTGTCTCGAGGAAGCTTGAAAGAGTATTAAGCATCTCAGAGACTAAGATATAGCTTCGCTTAATGAGGTCGTCTGCTGGGAAGCGGGAGTAATCGAGGACATTCCGGAGAATGAGCTCGGAGTTTTGGCCCTGATCTAGCTCAAAGCCTGGAAGACCTTCAATCAAGCCCTCCAAGCTCCTAGACAGCTCATGAATCGGGCTCCTTGAGCAGGTTACCTGGATTATGTCATAGCCAACCCTATAGCCCGCTAAAACGATAGCCCCAAGCTGCTCGTGATCCCTACATAGATCGGCATTTAACCTACAAAGACTCCTCCTCAGCCTAGCCTCAGGCGGGTTTAGCCTAAGACTACCATCAACCGCCTCACTTATCTCCAAGACATCGCCGGGCTTCAACCCCATCCTAAGAACCCAGTTCTTCGGAAGGGATATGGAGAAGCTAGCCCTACCAACTACCTGAAGCCTGCGGAAAACTCTCTCCTCAAGCGCTCGCCCCATAATCTCTACTTACTTTATGTAGAAAATGATAGATAAGGTTTATTTAGAGGGAGAAAAGAGCTCATGCGGGGGTGAAGGGTCGGGATGCTGTTCCTGGATAATAAGCCTCAGATGTCCCTAAGGAGAAGCTATGCTAATGGCTACAAGTACTGCTCTAGGTGCAGGATATACTACCTCACGGATAGTGTTAGGTGCCCGTACTGCGGGATCCTGTTGAGGAACTCGCCGAGGAAGAAGAAATCCCTGAAGAACGCCAAGGTCGTTAAGGTTGCAAATGATATTCTAAAGGAAGCTGAGAAGGTCGAGATAGAGGTAAAAACAAAGGCCTAAAACAGCATAAATCCAGTATCACAAAGACTATCCAACGATCGGCCACCTATATAGCCTATGCCAAGTCTTTAAAGTTTAAGCCCGCATCATACTTTTACACATACTTCTCAATAGCTCCCCTATTTCATCATTTAAATTCGGTCTTCGACTTCTCTGCAATAATTAAGAACAGGTTTTTGATAGATGCCGCTTATGCCGCTGCACGCTTATTCGACGATGTTCTATACTTGTCTGCCGCCGTTAAAGGCTGTCGAGAGGATTATGAGTCATGGTCTATTGGCTGAGCTCTCCTATGATAACTTCGCCATCCTTGGAGGAGCTTTTATGGAGGATATGTATATCGCCGAGCTTCTCAGAGTGTCGAGCGATCTTAGAGGCTATATTAGAGCTATCCACATGCCTTATGATGAGCTTGACCCCCAGAGAGCATTAAGTGAGCCCGGATATAGGAGGTTCTCTAAGTGGCTTAACTTGGCTCAAAAGCTTGAGATTGGGCTCGCAGTCATCCATACACTGAGAATTGATAGAGGTCATGAGGATGCCTTGAGGCTGAATCTCCTGTTCTTGGAGGGGATCATCGAGAAAGCTGAGGAGAGCGGGATCGTGGTGGCTGTGGAGAATAGATTGGAGAGGACATGCTATGGCTCAAGTCCGCGTGACCTGCTCGCGATAGTAGAGGGTCTCGGTGGGAAGGTGAAGGTATGCTTGGATCTGGGCCACGCGCATATAAATGGTAATCTTGAGGAGACCTTGCAAGCACTTGGCAGGCATATGGCCGCCATGCACGTGCACGATAACGACGGGTTTAAGGATCTGCATAAGCCGCCCTACACCGGGACCATAAGATGGAGCCTAGTAGAGAACTGGATAACGAGAATGAGGTTCGATGGAGTCCTAGTATTCGAGGTCTCATGTAAGGGCGATATACAGACATGTGATAGGCTTGTTGAGGAAGTGAAGTCCTCGCCCATAGCCAATGTCCAGCCGCGATAAGGGAGGTCAGTGCCGGGAGCAACAATCATCGATCAACCAGTGGAGGTCTCATCATCCCAAAACATCCGTATATAACCTGTCGGAGGAGGTTAAAGATCTTACCACTTAATCTTTCAGCTGAGTGCTTGATTTTCTAAGACCCCTTGTAAGAGCCAGTAATGCAATTGCTAGAATTGTGAGAGCCGCGGAATTTAACGCTAAAACCATTAACATCATTCGCTCCATGTATTGGGATCCATTTTGGGAGAATGTTTCTTGAACAATATTATCAGTCCTCTGTGGGGGGAGATTCACCATGCATGCGGAGAAGACCTTCATGTAGTTGCCTGACGTATCTACAGACTCTGGGCTTAGCTTCTTTGAGCTAATGACAAGATAGAATTCCTCACCAGAGATTATTGGGAAATCTTGTGTGAACACGTTAATATCATTTATGAAGAATCTGATGACCCCCCTATTATTTACCTCCGAATAAACCGCCTTGAGGGTATAGGTCTTCTCAACCCCTACGGGTATATTCTCAAGCCTGAACTCCTTGAAGAACTCCGGTATCCTCGGCGACTGGATATATCCATTGATCGTGGATGACTTCTGCCTTATGACGAAGCCGAACTCATCCCCAGTAAAGACCCTTGTATCATCCGAGACGAATATCGCGAACTCGTCTCTATCACTCTGCGACGGGTTCTCGATGTATACGCTTATCCTGGCTGATAGGGCGAAGGTCTTTCCAGCCTTAATAGCCTTGAGGGACAGCGCGTCTTGGTAGATGTTTGAGGCGCTGCTACCCGTGAAGACATAATGGTCGCCATTGAATGATGGTAGAGGCCCGGCCGTGTTATACCACTTAAAGTTCCGATCATATGCTGTTGTCATGTCGAGGCATAGGTCTCTAAGCTGATTATCCCCGTGGGCCATGGGCATAATGATGAGGAGTGATAGAGCAAGTAGTAGGATCAGCCTAGCTCGCGACAATCTCCACACGCTGCCTCTCAATGCTTATTGGCTCCCTTATATAATCGTCCTTATTTATGACCTCGAAGCCCCTTGGAGGGCTTAAAAGGGCATACCATGGCGCGAGGGCCTCGAGCAACATCCCGCCTATTATCGCGGCTATTTTCCTGAATTTTCCCGCTAAGTCGCCTTTCCTTTCCCGGCCGGCGATATAGATCTCATTTAAGCCGTATCCGGCTGAGTAGTAGCGGTATAGCGAGTACCATGTGAAGCCTGCTATGAAGCCTGAGCCGGGAAATAGTCCCCCAGTTGGGTGTATAAGCGCTAGGATGAATGCTATGAGGGAGGGTAATCCCGAGAGCCAGCTAACGATGCCATATAGGGCTGCGAGGCGAAATCTAGGCTTGATCCTCTTATCGCGTATTATCTGCATGGCTCCATAAGCCCATCGCCTCCTCTGCTTTAGGAGGCCCCTCGCTGACAGTGGCGGCTTCTCATAGCCGAAACCCTTCAAAATCGTTTTTCCGGGCTTATGCTTCTGCCACATCATTAAGCCGAACATCCAGTCCTCCGTCCTCACATCGCCGAAATCCCATCCTATATCCACCTCTATATCCGCCCTCACCAGCAAGTGTGAGCCGTGATGGCCGAATGAGAGCTTTCCATTAGTCTTCGTAGTAAAGAGTATCCTGAAGTCGTCATAGCTTCGAGAAGGCTCTTGGGCCCTTGATGGAGTATATGTCAGCGAATCCGAGTAGTTTATCACCCCCGCCGCGTAAATATCATTTTCATCGGCGTTTGCTATGTAGTCCATGATGCCGAGGATCGTATCTTCACCCGCCTTCGTCTCATCATCCTGATGGTATATCCAAGTGTCCCGATTCACCAACCCCTCCTCGACCAACGCCTTATGGGCGTAAGTTAACGCCCTCGCCTTATAGCGTGTCCCATTAGGCGTGCTGAAATCCCGTGGGACGATGATTATCCTCGAGCCCATCGAGGCCAGTTCCCCATATTCCTCCAAGTTTGCCTCATAATCTTCCTGCTCACAAACTATCCACTGAGAGATCCTGACAGCCTTGCCATATTTCAGCTCAAACATCTCCCTCCAGAAGATCACGGATTCGGCGCTCGTCTTGACGGTGCTGAAATTCCCGCCCTTCGTCGGGAGAATAAAGATCACATGCTTCCCCCTCAGGCGGTCAATATTCCTTGAAAAAGCCCTTTCATCCAGCAAGAAGTCCTCCTTCTTGAATGAGAGGTAGCCGATGTTCTGGAGCATGAGATGCGGCATGCCTATCAGCCAGCTATACTTTATCACGTGAACCGGCATGCTTAACGGTGATGTGAGTATGGGGGCTCCGGAGATCATGGAGCCAACTAGAAATGAGAAGCCGAGCATATTCATTAGATGAGCGTGCTTCGCCTCGAAGATCTTCTCGATGGATTGATTATAATTTTGTATGGTGTATTGTAGGAATATCGGTGCGTTGTTATCATGGCTTCCGTTATCCAGTTGATACTCTTTGAGATTATTGCCTCCGCCGCGGTTGTTTAGCAGGATCATGGTCGCGGCCATGGAGAAGAGCGATAAGTCCATGAGCATGATTATTGAGGCTAGGGGAGCACCTCTCACAAGCTCATAAAATCCCTCAAAGACGGAGTTCACATAAAGCGACCAAGGCCTTAGATAAGGCAACACATCCTCCGCTAGAAATGCTGGAACGAGGATCGAGACCAGTAATGTTATAAAAACCCAGAAAAGCGCCCTAAGAACCGGCTTGGATAGGCCTCCACCAACCCTATGAGATGCTTTCAATAAACCACCTCTCAGCCCTAATAACCCCGTTATATTACTAGCTGGCACTATAAAAGGATTGAAAATGACCTCCCGGCCCCCCGGGGGCATGGAGATCTTCATAAGACCCAATTTACTGGAGCATTAATTGAGGGCTTCGTGGTGGGCTGGAGAGAGGAGCTTAGGCGAATTATCGAGGCCTCGCTTGCCGGCGAGGGGGATCTGATATTGATTGGTGTAGGCAACCCTCTTAGAGGGGATGATGGAGTGGGGGTCGAGATCGCGAGAATTCTAATGCAATACTTGAGAAATGAGAGGGTGAAGGTGCTCATTGTTGAGGATAGGGTCGATCTTATACCAAGAATTATAGAGGATGTAAATTCTAGGATAATCCTGATCTTCGATGCTGCGGATTTTGGGGGCAGGCCCGGGGAGGTTAGGATTATGAGCCCGGATGAGGCATCTGGGAAGACGATATCAACACATGATATGCCATTGAGTCTTATGCTGAGGGTCGCGGAGAAAGACGCGCCGGCATATGTTCTGGGAATACAGGTGGAGACCTTGGAATTTGGAAGAGGCATTAGCCCGGCGGTTAAGGCGGCGGCGGACGAGGTTGCAAGCCTCCTATTAAACCTCCTCGCGGGATTGTGATATTACCGCGTTATAGTCTCTACATGTGTGGAGGCTAAACTTAAATTCGGGTTACCAAGTTATAGTGATGATCCTCATGGAGGATCTTGTGATCGCGCTTATCGTTACATTTCTCGTGGTCCTCGGCCTCTATCTTCTTGGTGGTAGGCTTTCTGTTAAGGCTCCTAAGAGTAGGATGAAGCTTGAGCCCTATGCTTGTGGGGAGAGCCTTCCTCCCGCCAGGAGCCCGGTGAGGCTACTGTTCTTCAACTTCGCCGCATTATTCATGGTCTTTGATGTTATCGCGCTCTTCCTCGCATTCACGATAAATGTTCCACCCGCATATAAGCCGGGCATAATCAGCCTCCTCCTAATCTATGGGCTCGTGCTCGGGATAGCTATCCAGCTGCTGGGAAGGAGGAGATGAGCCCGAATGGGCCTCGTTGAGAAGCTCGTGAGAAAATGTAGGGCAAGAAGCCCCTGGATATTACTATTCGACACTGGGGCATGTAATGCATGTGATCTCGAGATAGCCGCATGCCTGACCCCACGCTATGATGTTGAGAGGTTTGGTGTTCTTGCGCGTGGAAGCCCGAGGCACGCAGATATACTCGTTGTGACAGGCCCCGTTACTAGGCAGGCGAGGGACAGGCTTATCAGGATATATGAACAGATGCCTGAGCCCAAGTATGTCGTTGCCGTTGGGACATGCGCGACGAGCGGCGGAGTATATTGGGGCTGCTATAATACCTATCCCAGCCTCGACTCCGTTATACCTGTCCATGCCTATGTCTCGGGCTGCCCCGTGAAGCCCGAAGCGGTCCTGAAGGCGATCAGCATACTGGTCGAGAAGATTGAGAGGGGGGAGGTTTAGGGTGAGCGAAGAAGATATTCTAAGGAGGATAACTGAGAGGCTTGGCGAGAGGGTTCTCGAGGCTAAGATCATCGGAAGGAAAAGGATCTCGATCCTCGTCTCACCTGACGCTTACAAGGATGCCGTGAAGTATGTGGCGCATGATCTTAAGTTGGAATTCCTAAGCTGCTTGAGTGGAGTGGATCGGGGAGATAGCTTGGAGGTCGTGGCGCATCTGGGATTCTCTACTCAGGTCCTTATTAAGACCCGTATTCCGAAGGATAATCCCGTCATAGATTCGATAACCGATGTTCTCCCGGCCGCGAACCTGTATGAGCGGGAGGCGCATGATCTGCTCGGCATAGTATTCAGGGGTCACCCGAATCTCAGGAGGATCTTCCTGCCCGAGGATTGGCCCGAGGGCATCTATCCATTGAGGAAGGAGTATGCGCCGGAGCATCCAAAGCCGCTTAGAGGAGGCGAGAGTGGATGAGCTTCGAGATACCGATTGGCCCGCAGCACCCGATACATGTCGAGCCTCTGATGCTGAGGCTCAGCGTTGAGGGCGAGATGATAG
>CAZWXN010000019.1:0-18136 GCA_964637915.1 uncultured Nitrososphaeria archaeon
GAAGAGTTAGGACCGAGATTCAGGATCTCGCAATATAGATCAAGTGTGGTAGGGCTTGGAGAAAGTTCTCTATGGCGAGCTTTACAGCATTTGGTGATCCGGGTAGGCAGATAACAGCCTTCCCGCGAGCAACTCCCATCGTGGCCCTGCTCATGATCGCAGCCACCCCGATCTCCCTGAAGCTGAGCCACCGGAATAGCTCCCCAAACCCATCAACCTCCTTCTCAAAAAATGGCTTAACAGCCTCTATTGTCACATCCCTCCTCGAGAAGCCCGTCCCACCAATGAAGATCACCGCGTCCAGATCCTCCCTCTCTAGGAGCTTTTCTAGGAGAGCTCTTATCGCTCCCATGTCATCATCCACAAGCTCCCTGACCTCGACCACGTGGCCTCGCTCGTTTATCATCGCGGCCGCGAGATCCTGGGACTCATCCGTGTAGGGCCTGCCCTCACGCCTCGCCGCATACCTAGAGCTGCTCACAGTTACGAGAGCGAATCTAAGAGTCTTGGGCGCATGCTTCTCATGCACATGCTTTGGCGAGGACAGCCTCCTCACCCCTCCTTAATCTTCCTCAAGATCCTTATCGAGGTGATCTCCGTTAATGGATATTGGCCGGACTCATCCTTCTCATATTGCTTGACGACATCCCATATATTGAGGAGGGCTATTGCGGCGGCTGTTAGAGCCTCCATCTCGACCCCAGTCTTCTCATGTGCGACAACCCTGACCACAACCTCGACACCATCATCCATAACGTTGAGGCTTACCTCAACATGCTCAAGCTTGAGCGGGTGGCAGAGGGGGAGCAGGAATGGCGTCAGCTTCGCGGCATTTATCCCCGCAAGCCTCGCGGCCTGAAGCGGGTCGCCCTTCTCCAAGGCGCCAGACCTTATCCTCTGAATAGTCTCAGGTCTTAACTTGATAAACCCCCTCGCAACCGCCTCCCTCCTAACAACCTCCTTCCCCGAGACATCAACCTGCCTTATCTCCGCCATGTCCAGCCCAAATGACATGGCAGCCCAGGCTAATTACCCTTCCCATGATAAGGCGCCATGGAAACACTCTTAAAGAATCCGGGAGATGATCACTCGATGAAGATACTCTACGCCCCATGGAGGATCGCCTACATAAAATGGTTCTCGAAGAAGGAGAGGGGGTGCTTTCTCTGCATGGCCTCAAGGGATGAGGATGATGCGAGGAACCTCGTGATCCATAGGGGCCGATCATGCTTCGTGATCCTAAACAGGTATCCCTACAATAATGGCCACCTCATGATAGCGCCATACAGGCATGTTGGAAGAATAACCGATCTAGGTGACGATGAGCTCCTCGAGATGATCAAGTTCCTAAAACTCTCGATCGCGGCGCTGGAATCCGAATATAAGCCCGATGGGTTCAACGTGGGGTTGAATCTTGGAAGGGCCGCCGGAGCAGGCCTCGAGGAGCATATCCACCTCCACATAGTTCCACGATGGATCGGAGACACAAACTTCATGCCAGTCCTAGCGGATACGAAGGTGATCCCAGAGTCTCTCGAGGAGAGCTGGAGAAGGCTTAGAGACCGGTTCCAGACACTGAAACCCTCATCCTAACCATGTCATAGTATGGCGAGGATGGGTTGGTGATCAATGAGACCCTGCTCGGCCTATCCTCAGCAAGGTACTCGTATCCCAAAGCCTCAGCAAGCTTCATCGCGAATGGCCTGATCTCGTTAAGAGAGGGCATCGCCTCCCTCCTCATCCTCTTCTGTGACTCGCCTACATGCATGTAGCCCTTACACTCGATGAAGTCTGGCTCAGCGATCCTGATGAGTTCTGCATACTTCTCGGGATCCCGGATCGTATAACCATTAATCATGATCAGCCTAACAACCTTCACGGATTTCTGAAACTCCCTCATAACCCTCAGGCTCCTCGTAAGCCTCTCCCAGCTATCAGGGATTAATGGCCTGCAGATCATCCTATGAGTCTCAGGATCGGGGCCATAAAGGCTGATGTAGAGGTTTGTCGGCTCAGCATCCTCATCCACGAGCTCCATGAGCCTCTCTGGATTAGTGCCATTCGTAACTAGAAAGGCTGTCATACCCCTGCTCTTGACCAGCTTCACCATATCCGCGAGATACGGATATATCGTCGGCTCACCATCAAGCGAGATCGCGACATGCATCGGCTCCATCGCCTCATCGAAAAGCCTCCTATCAACAACCGGATTACCCTTGAATCCTGATAAAAGCTGCCTCTGCTCTCGAATTAGGCCGTCAAGTATGTCCTCCGGCCTATCCCACTCACCCCCAACACCCGTCATGCGGTTTATAGTATGATGCCTCCAGCAGAAGATGCACATCATATTGCAGTATTGGAGCGCCGGGGTCATCTGCAGACACCTATGACTCCTGATACCATACCACCCCTTGTAACAGTTCTTACTACCCCTGAGAACGCTCCTAGTCCAGTGGCATATCTTGACAGCCGAGTGTCTCCCTACAATCCTATAACCGGCCCTCCTAAGCCTCGTGAGCTCGGCCTTCGCAACCTCCACAGACCCCGCCGGCGTGGATCCCAGGAACCCTGCCACCGAAACATCAGAATAAAGCCCGCATCTCATAAACGTAATCCCGGGGAGCCGATGCGCCGAAGAGCAGGGCAAAAAGTATATGAGTTGTAAGGGTGTCGTTGAAGCCATGTCCACCTTAAAGAGGAAGCTCAAGAATGGGGAAGTGGTTCTTGGAACATGGATAACAATAAACCATCCAGATGTTGTTGACGCTCTATCAGAGCTTCCACTCGACTGGCTCGTCTTCGACATGGAGCATGCGCCGCTCGAGCTATCAGATATCGAGATCCTGCTTATGCCCCTAAGAGGCGTGGATATCTCGCCGATAATCAGGGTCCCATGGAATGATATGGTGATCATAAAGAGGGCGCTTGATATTGGGGCTGAGGGGATACTAGTACCATGGGTTAATAGCCGGGAGGAGGCTGAAAGGGCTGTCAGCTATGCATCATATCCGCCGAGAGGGTTGAGGGGCGTCGGGCCGAGAAGGGCGGTTAGATATGGCCAGAGAAGCTTCCTAGACTATTACGAGAACTTTGAGAGGAATGAGCGGATACTCTTGGTCCAGATTGAGACCGGGAGGGCACTGGAAAATCTCGAGGAGATACTCTCAACACCTGGGATAGATGTCGCATACATCGGGCCCATGGATCTATCAGTTAGCCTTGGAATCCCCCTAAGATTCGGAGACTCGAGATTCCAAGAAGCCCTAAAGAAGGTTAGGAACCTTTGCGAGAAATACGGCGTCACGCCCGGGATACACGCATTCAGCCCAGAGCAGGCTCAAGAATTCATCTCTCAAGACTTCAAGTTCATCGCGCTGATGTCGGATCTGGGAATCATGAGGAGGGGATTCATAAGCGCGCTTACGATGCTGGGCAGAATAAAGGAGGAGGCCGGAATCGGATACTGATGCCACAACTTTTCTTTTTTAATCCACCTTTCCCCTCTTGATGGCCTCCAGCAATCTTTTCTCAACCTTGACTAGATCACTTGATCCTAATATCTCCTTGAGTCTATTCATCATGATCATCCCGGATAGCTTCTCCTCGGCGAACTCCCTCGCGAATTCGCCGCTCCAAATCTCCTCAGCCTCACTCTCAACGATATCCCTAATCATCTCATAATATTTCCGTATTCTTGTTAGCTGGCCATATTGGCTCGTCCTAGAATGATGCTTCAACTGCTCTATCAGCCCCTCCTCGGCCATGGCTTTAGCCTGCTCAGCCAGCTCGCCCGAGGCATAGAGCTCGAGTATCGCAGCCTCCGGTGATGCTCCATAAACCCTGGTAGCAACCTCGAAATACGCCATAATAGAGGCTATCAGGAGCGGGATGTAAGTATGCTCACTTAGCAGATCGAGGAAGGCCTCCTCCTCAAATGATGATTTGAGGGCGACTCCGCCGGGGAGCCCTATGGCCCCAATACCCTTCGAGATCGCTAGAGCATAGTCCCATGCCTTACCGGACACATCCTGCGCGACGCCGATGAGGACCGGATATCCAAGCCCCTGCTTATGCCTCTCAAGAATCCCCCAAGCAAACATTCGGGGAGCAACCATTATCACGTCGGCATTCGGCGCCGGCTTGATCAAGCCATATGCTATATTGTATCCGCTTGCGAAGTCGAGTATAAAGAAGTTCTTCCTCCTAATCTCCTCATCCATCTCGCCATAATAGATGTCCGGCGCAACCTCATCTGGGACTAGTAGGAGGGCGGCATCAGCCCTTCTAACAGCCTCTCTTATCTCGTAGACCTTAAAGCCATCCCCCTCGGCCCTTCTCCAATACTCATCCCTCCTATTGCCAACTATGACCTCCAAGCCATTCTCCCTGAGAATCTTGGCCTGAACACTTCCCTGATTGCCATAACCGATGACTGCTAGCGTTAAGCCCCTGAGAATGCTTAAATCCCCATCAAAAAAGAGCTCCGCCAATTCAGCCACCTCAGATCATCTTGACCATGTTTAACGGCCTAATATCAGTGACCTCCGGGTTCAAAAGGTTTTCGGGCATTTCACCTTTAAGAACCTTGATTATGCCCGTGGCGGTGAGCTCGGCCATCTTGTTCCTAGTATCATGCGAGGCGCTTCCAATATGGGGTGTTACGACGACATTCTCGAGCTTTAACAATGGATCATCAGGATCTATCGGTTCCTTCTCGAATACATCGAGCCCGGCGCCGGCGATCCACCCTTCCTTCAAAGCCCTGAAAAGCGCCTTCTGATCGACAACAGGGCCGCGGGATGTATTCACTAGAATGGCGGTCTTCTTCATTAACCTCAACTCCCTCTCGCCAATTAGTCCCCTAGTCTCCGGAGTCAATGGAACATGTATCGATACGTAATCAGACTCCATCAAAAGCCTCTTAAGCGGCACATACTCCACGCCAAGCTCCTTCTCAAGATCCTCCCTCCGGACGATATCATAGTATAGGATCCTCATGTTGAAGCCCTTAGCCCTCCTCGCCACCGCCTGCCCAATCCTGCCGAAGCCTATTATCCCGAGAACCTTACCATAAACATCGTGCCCCAGCATCATAGTGGGCGCGAACGCGATCCTCCACTCACCCCTCCTCACATAAGAATCCGCCTCAACAATTCTCCTGGCAACCGCTAATAGAAGCGCCCAAGTATGATCCGCCACGGTCTCGGTCAGGACCCCGGGGGTATAGACAATGTATATCCCCTTCTTCGTAGCATACTCGACATCAATATGATCCACGCCGACGCTCATCGTGCCGACGACTTTGAGCCTCTTAGCCCTGTCCATCAACTCCTTATCAATGGCCTCATTCAGCGTACAATAGATGGCATCAACATCCTCGACCGCCTTGAGAAGCTCATCCCTAGCTGGTGGTGGGAGCTCATCCCTATACACGACCTCACAGTATTCCCTTAATATCTTCAGTCCTACCTCGGGAATCCTTCGACTAACATATACCTTCGGTTTCATTAGAGCCATTCTCACTAGGACGTAAATATAAGCGTTAATTCCAGAGAGCCAGTATCTCGTCAAGCAGCTCCCTATTCGAGGCCGCAACCACACCATATCTCCTAGTATCCAGTAATGATGGATTTTCACTCCCGAGAATCTTGTAAGCCCCTCCAGCCCACTTCAACAAGCATACTGAAGCGGCGAAATCCATGATCTTAAGATCTTTAGCGAAGCAAGCATATGCATCAGCCCTCCCCTCCAAGATTTGCGCTATCTCCAAGCTTGCCGCGGCGAAGAATCTCGCATTCTTAGCTCTTCTGACTAGTTTGAGACTCAGCTCCGTCGGATTATAAAAGTCCTCAATATCCTTTGTCAAGCTTGCTAGGTCCAAGAATACAAGCGCTTTTGAGAGATTATTTCTCCTGAGCTTTAGATGCCCGCCAATAATGCTGACCCCATTCTCGTCGCCTAGGTAAATCTTTCCCGAAGAATGATCTATCACCCCGGCTGCGAGGGCCCCTGATAAGAATGGGGTTCTAGATATCAGGATCACGGATGCGCAGAACATAATCCCATTAGCAACATTAGTGGAGCCGTCAACCGGGTCTATCAACACGTAAAGCTCTGGATTATCGCATCTAATCTCCCCGGATTCCTCGGAGATGATATAAGCCTTCTCGCTAAAAGCCTCCTTTACATAGTCGATGATGGCCTTCTCGGTTATCAGATCGAATTGATGAGAATAGTCTCCGAAGCTCCCCCTACCCTCCACACCGGTTAACTCATTCCTTATACACTCTATCAAGGCTTCATGCCCTCTCAAGAGAGCCTCGCGAATAACGCCTCTAAGACTATTCCCAGCGTTGATCATGTGTAAGCCCCCGGAAGGCGCTTCTAACCATGCGCTCAACATCCTCCCTACTCGGAGGCGCTATACAATTCTCAATATTCCTCCTATATGATACCCCCTCATCAACCAGCTTCTCAAGCTCGGTTTCCGGAACCCCTATCTCACGCAGGCTCGAAGGTAACACAGCATAACGGCGCAGCTCATCCAGCTTCCGCAGGATCGCCCTTGCGCATGCACCTGGATCATCTAAAGCTATTCCAAGCCTATTGCAGAGCATGACCAATTCCCCGGGCATTTTCTCTGACGAGTATTCTATAAGTTGGGGCAGAAAGAGGGCATTAGCTAGGCCATGTGGGACATTATACTTCTCAGTCAAGTAGTATCCAAGCCCATGGACCATCACTGTTCCCGAGAAGTTTATTGCCAGCCCCGCGATCATGCTGGCGTAGAGCAGCTTCTCCCTCCCCTCGAGATCCCCATCATAGGCTCGCATGAAGTTCTCAAGGATCGTTCTCATCGCCTCCACCGAGAACATTTGAGTCAGCTCACTCGATCTAACGTGAAAACATGATTCAATAGCGTGTGATAAGGCATCAAACGCCGTGTGGGCAAGAATATCCTTTGGAAGATACTTGAGGGTTTCCGCATCCAGTATCGCGGCAATTGGAACTAGGCCGTTGCCCAAGACTATGTTCTTCCTATATCCATGGCTTATAACAGCATATTTTGTTACCTCGCTCCCCGTCCCGCAGGTGGTTGGGATGGCTATTATCGGCAGGGTGGAATGCTTCACCTCAACAGGGTAAAAGTAGTTGATGATGCTTCCGCCCCCGGTTCCTACGACAGCTATCCCCTTTGCGGTATCTAGAGCGCTTCCGCCTCCAAAGCCTATCAGGAAATCTATCCCATGCTCAGCCGCGATCCTCCCGCCCTCATCAACTATGCTAGCTGATGGATTGGGCTCAACCTTGTCAAAGATTACGACCCTGCCCACGCCAGCAGATTCGAGAAGCCCCCTAAGCTTGTCCAAGTAGCCTGAACTTCTCGCAAACCTCTTACCGGTGACGAGCATGCATCTACCACTCAATCCCAGCTCTGAGATTATGTCAGGTAGCTTCTCGATCCCGCCCCGCTCAAAAAGCAGCAACCTCGGAAGCGCTCCAAGAAAACTCATAAGCGGATCTAACCGCAAGGGCTGATACACCCGCTATTTCTACATTTTTCCATGGGCCGAGTGCTTCAGGACCATATCGCCCACTTTGACTCCTAGAGCCTCCGCGATGACAGGGCACTTGGCGATCAGCATGAAAAAGCCCCTCTTATCCTCGAAGATCTCGAAATTAGCCTGACCCTTGAAGATCACGAGATCATAATCGTTGATCCAGTTCTCGACCTCACGGCTACTAAAACTTGGAGCAGCTCCATGCCCATCACCAACAAGCATTATGGACGCATTCTGAATCTCGGTTAACCCGATCTCCATGGCATCCTCCAGCGTGGCATCATTTACTAGTGGTGCCTCCTTAACAACAAGCCCAACTCTATCAAAGAACCTCCCCCTAAGATCAATCATGGTCTCAATGAGAAGCTTATCAAACACAATCTCACCGGCATTATCAAGGAAGTAGAGTAGGGATTTCGACTCCATAACACCCCTCCTAAAAGCTGGGAAATCATTTATCGCAAGATTATCAGAGATCCTCATAAGAGGCTGATCAAGATCAACCTCAGCATAAGGTCCAAGGTCAATGATGTTACCAGCTATAGCAAGCTTCACAGCAGCCTCCAATGGATCAGTTGCATCCCTAATCTTCGCCCTAAGCTCCTCATAACGCCTCAAGATGACCGAGTTACTCCTCCTCTTAATCTCCTGATATGGATCTCTAACACCTGTTATCCTCGCGACAATATGCTGGATTATATAGGATAGATCGAGAGGCGCCTCCTCCCAAGTAACCTCACCTAATCTCCTAGCAATCTCTTGAACGGCTACACGCTGAAGTTCCAAGTTGCATGTAGCGATCTTAGCCATCCTAACGCCTGTCGAGAGCGTGCAGGGAAGGCACTCCAGCTTGATCCTAAGCATCCTACGCTACCTCCTCCCACTCGACTTTTTCCTAAGCTCCCTCTCAGCCTTCTCATAAAGCCTCGGCCAAGCCCTAGCAATCTCCCTCTCAACAACCTTAGCCAAAAACTCGCTTATACTAAACCTAGGCACAGCGCTCTTCCAGTAATTCAGAACGCAGCTGGCAACCGGCGAGTAAAACGCTAGCCTAGGCTGGCTCAAAGCCCTCCTAACAGCCTCCTTGAAAAGCTTCTCATCAACCCTCTCAACCTTCCCCGAGCGCCCCCTCCCCCCAGCCCTCTCACTTATATCAGCATCACCACCTTTAGTACTTCGTGGCATGTGGTAAATTGTTAAACGTTTACCATAAAAATTTTACCTTAAAAGACCGATAATCCCGTGCACAAATACAATCCGGTAGATATGGGATTATTGGATGGATAATCAATCCCGTTTTAACGGGATTAATCAGTAAAAGTCCCCACAAACCCTCCTTTCCATTCCCTTATATCCAGAAGTGTGGAGACTCAGGCGCAACTAAGCCGGCGAAAGCGTTTCAAATCGGGTGGGGTGTCGTACGCTTGGAACATTAATTCCATTTAAACGGGATTGTGCTGTTTACTTATAATTTTATGATCGGGTTTGTATGTTTACCGTTTATGGTTAAAGGTTTTTCTTAAATGGTAAAACTTTAACATCATTCTTCCCTCACGGTGGAGTGGTCATATGTGAGGTGTGGGGGTTTTGAGGGGGCCTGTTTAGGGGGTTTTGGGGTGGGGGTGCTTGGGGTGGTTTGTGGGGGCTTGTTGGGCATAATATATTAAGGAGTCCTTTGGGGGTGTGCGTTGGGAGAGGCGCTTATGCCGAGGGTTAAGAGGATAAGTGAGGTCGTGGAGATCCTTAGGCAGAAGGATTGTATTCGTAACATAGGTACTATTGCCCATGTTGATCATGGTAAGACTACGACTACGGATAGCCTGCTTGCTGCTGCTGGCCTTCTCTCGCCGACTCTTGCGGGTAAGGCTCTTGCACTCGATTATTTGGAGGAGGAGCAGCAGAGGCAGATGACGATCAAGGCGGCTAACATCTCCCTCTATTATGAGATGGATGGCAAGCCGTATATCATCAACATGATCGACACTCCGGGTCACGTGGATTTCAGCGGCAGGGTTACCCGGGCTCTCAGGGCGATTGATGGGGCGATAGTGGTCGTGGATGCTGTTGAGGGCGTTATGACCCAGACGGAGACTGTTGTCAGGCAGGCTCTCGAGGAGAGGGTTAGGCCGGTCCTCTACATAAACAAGGTTGATAGGCTGATCAAGGAGCTTAGGCTTACGCCGGAGAAGATCCAGGAGACTCTGGCCAGGATAGTGACGGAGGTAAACAGGCTCATCGAGATGTACGCTGAGCCGGAGTATCGGGACAAGTGGAAGGTTAGCTTCCAGAATGGGACGGTCGCGATCGGGAGTGCTAAGGATAGATGGGGCTTCACGGTGCCCCAGGCCCAGAAGAAGGGGATAAAGTTCAGCGACGTCATGAAGGCGTTCCAGAACAATGATATTGCCTGGCTTCAGGAGAATGCGCCGCTCCATGAGGCCATACTCGAGATGGTCATTAATCATCATCCGCCGCCGCATGTGGCGCAGAAGTATAGGATACCGAAGATCTGGAAGGGTGATATTGATAGCGAGGTTGGGCAGGCTATGTTGAACTGCGATGAGAATGGGCCGCCGGTTATGATAGTTACCGATGTCAAGGTTGATCCCCAGGCGGGTGTTGTCGCCACTGGAAGGCTCTTCAGCGGCATGGTCAAGGAGGGAGATATAATCAAGATAGTGGGCAGAAACATCTCGAAGAGGATTCAGCAGGTGACGGTCTACATGGGACCGAACCGGGAGATCGTTGGAAGCCTGCCAGCCGGGAACATACCCGCTCTGCTTGGAATTGATGAGGCGAGGGCGGGAGACACGCTCTCCACTGTTGACATGGTTCCATTCGAGTCCTTGAAGTATGTTTCAGAGCCCGTTGTCACAATCTCCGTCGAGCCGAAGAATAGCAGGGATCTGCCGAAGCTCGTCGACTTCTTGAATAAGCTCTCGATCGAGGATCCGACGCTCGTCACGACCGTGAGGCCGGAGACCGGTGAGTACCTGATAAGCGGCATGGGGACGCTCCATCTCGAGATAGCGCTTACATGGATAGGGAAGGCCGGTATAGAGGTCGTCGCGAGCAAGCCGATAATATTATACAGGGAGACGGTCTCGAAGAAGGGCAAAGTCTTCGAGGGCAAGTCGCCCAACAAGCATAACAGGCTCTATCTCCAGGTCGAGCCCCTCGAGCCCGAGATAATCGAGCTCATTAGGAAGGGTGAGATCTTCGAGGAGATGGATCGGAAGCAGGTTGCGAAGATCCTGAGAGATCATGGATGGGATGCTGACATGGCCCGGAATGTCTGGTGCATAGACCCGAGAGGCAATATCCTAGTTGACATGACGAAGGGAATACAGTATCTTCATGAGTCGAAGGCTCTCATAATCGCCGGCTTCCAGGATGTCATGGAGCGGGGGCCGCTGGCCGAGGAGCCCATGAGGGGGATCAAGGCAATCCTAGTGAATGCGGAGCTCCATGAGGACCCTGTTCACAGGGGGTATGCCCAGATAGTCCCCGCCACTAGGAGATCGCTCTATGCCAGCATTCTAAGCGCCGACCCAATCCTCCTAGAGCCCGTCTTGAAGATAGAGGTGAAGGTTACTCCAGACCTACTTGGAGCCGTAACATCCGTCATAACTAGCAAGAGGGGTAGAATACTGAATGTCGCGCAGCAGGAGTACATAACCGTGGTGACGGGCGAGATACCAGCCGCCGAGACATTTGATCTAAGCGAGGTGATAAGAAGCGCGACGATGGGTAAGGCCTTCTGGGCGACTGAGTTCTATGCGTGGAAGCCTGTCCCAGCATCCCTAAAGGACAAGGTAATCCAGGAGATCAGGAAGCGGAAGGGTCTGCCGCCGAAGATACCGGAGATCTCGGACTTCGTCGAATAGGGGCTGGCACTTTCACCCAACCCCCCAAAATATATCCTATGGCTGAGGTAGATTCTCCTCGGAGAAGGGGTGTCGGGGGGATCGCTCGGTAGCCGCGAGATCAGGCTTGTCTGCAGGCTTCAGCCCGGCAGCAGGGGGATAGATGGTGTTCTAGAGGCGCTAAGAGCCGCTGGCTATACCCTTGAAGGGAACAGTATTCTGAGGGGCTCCCTTAGGGCCGAGCTTAGGGCTGCCAGCCTCTCGGGGGATGAGGCGATGATCCTTGTAAAGTCTGCGGAGCCCGATGAGTTTAGAAGTCTCCTAAGCCTTCTTGTTAGAGAGTGCTGGTACGTGGATGTTTATTATCATTTGAGGGGTGGGGATGCTAGGGCGGCTGCCGGGGGCCTTGGGATACAGCTCCCAGAGAATGGTGTTTACAGGTCTAGGGTGAGGTTCTCCGGCGTGGAGCTTAGGGTTGATGCTTACCCGGGGCATGGCGCCTTGACCATATCCTATAGGGCTGGATGGAGGGAGGTTAACTCCGGGGCCGCCCTAAAGATCCATGAAAGGATTCTCGGTGTGGAGGGTGGAAGGGGGATTCTGGATAAGCTGTTGGGGTGGATTAGATGAGCGAGGAGTATAAGAGGGATTATGTCTTCGGGCTGGATTATGGGACGAGTGACTTCAAGTTCGGGCCCATAGCGCTGGGAGAGGTGCCGGAGGTAATCGAGAATAGGGGATACTTCATTGATAGGAGCTCCCTCATGTCAAGGATAATGGGTGTTGACAGGGAGATTGTTGTTGGCAGGGATATTCCGAGGTTTCTCGAGTCGCGGGAGGACTTGGCGGAGCGGATGGTCTACCCGATGCGAAATGGCGTCATAGCAAAGGATGATGAGCGGGCTTGGAGGGTTATAAGGGAGCTCACGAGATATGCTCTCGAGAGCTTCGCCCCATCCGACGAGGAGTTTGAGGGGTTCTACGTGGTCGCGAGCATCTCAATCGTCTCGCCCAGATACATGTATGAGAGGCTCTTCGAGATCTTCCGGGATCTTAACCGTGATAGGGTTCTCGTTAAGGCTGCGACGATAATACCGCAGCCCCTTGCGGTCGCGATCTCCCAGAAGACGCCAACATGCACGGTAGTCGAGTCGGGTCATGGGAACACGCAGATATGCCCGATCTCAATGTATCCTGTCAGAAACGCGGTTATAGCGCTTAACCGGGGTGGAGGGGCCGCCAACACTCTCACAATGGAGATACTGAAGGACGCGGGCTACGGCGATCTAGCAAAGGAGGAGAGCTTTGTTAGACTTGTCAAGGAGAAGATCGGGCTCATCCCGAGAAACTTGGACGAGGCCATCAGGTATGCGAAGAGCAATCCGGAGAAGGTTAGGGTCTCGCTCAAGATTCCGGGGACGAGGATCAAGATCTTATTGGATGATATGGCGTGGACTAGGTTCCTGATAGGCGAGTTCATCTTCAACCCAGGCCATGAGATCTTCCAGAGCTATTTCGCGAGGGGCATGCCTAAGCCGAGCGACATCAAGATCGGGGACACATACTTCTACGGCATGATGGACATGGCTGAGGCTGTAATAACATCGGTCGAGAGATGCTCGATAGAGCTTCAGCCCCACCTATACACTAGGATACTCCTCTCCGGAGGGAACTTTAGCTGGAGTGTGCCGGAGGGCCTTGAGGGGATAGCTGTCAGGCCTGATGAGAAGCTGAGACAACAGCTACTCGAGAAGGAGATAGAGGGAGCCAATGTCTCGATCGTCGGGGATCCAAAATACTCTGTCTGGAGGGGCTGCATAGTCTACGGATACGCGGTCCCACATGATTACGAGTGGAGATGGGAGAGGATGGAGGGGTGGATGTATGTCGCGTAACCGCCTTGCCCCCGAGGACGTGATCTCGGCATTCTATGAGGAGGAGGGGTTCTATGAGGTGGAGAGGGGGAGGGATCCCGAGTCACTCTACTCCAGCAGGCTCATATTATCCGATGGGTCTAGGGAAATATTTGTGAGCATACTTGATGAGGATGCCTTGATGAGTAAGGGCGCCCTCCAAGACGCCCTCCTCCACGCAGAGAAGATGAAGTCGAGGTATGATGGCGTCTGCATAGCCGTCCCACGGAAATATGTCAAGGCGATAGATGATAATGTGATGATACTGCATGGCTTCGGGCTGATAATCTATGATAGGATGGGGGCGGAGGAGATTATTCCGCCGAGGTTCAGGGAGAGGAGGGAGGCCCATCAGAGGCTTGAGGAGCATGGACGGGATGTGCACACTAGCTCCCAAGAAATTGTTGAACTGAAGAAGCAGATCTCGAAGCTCCTAAGAGTGATTGAGGAGCTTGAGGCGAGGCTTGATAGGCTTGAGAAGGATCATCGAGGCCTAATCGAGAGGGTGGCAAGGCTTGAGAGGAGCGGCCTTGCATCGCCCGCGGCCGGGGAGAAATCCGAGCGCGCTGAACCCATGCCTCGTACCGAGGTGAAGCGCGCGGGCAGCCTCCCATCATATCTCGTAGACAATCCATGGGTTGAGATACTATCCCGGAGGGAGTAGCTGCTGCCAAGGCTTGTCTTCCTCGGGACAGGCTCCATAATACCCACGAGCCAGAGATTCTCCTCCGGAATACTGCTCGAGGCTGATAACAGGCTTAGAATACTCCTCGATATAGGGCCCGGGGTCCTGGAGAAGCTTAGGAGGATTTGCGTGGATCCCGGGAGCATCAGCATAATCCTAGTCACCCATCTCCACATAGATCATGTCTCCGACCTCCTGCCATTCATGAAGTTGAGGGCCCTCTCAGGTAGAAAATTGTTCAGGGTCTTCGGGCCCCGGGGCATGAGTGAAATGTTTGATCTGCTAGTTTCTGATCGAAGGCTTTTCGGCTATCTCTCGGATCTCGGCTGCCACGACTTAGTGGAGATCCATGAGATTTGGGATGATGTGTTGGAGCTTGAGCCCGGCATAATCCTAAGATCTAAGCCCGTCGAGCACTTTAATGGCGTCGCGTATAGGATAGACCTTCCCTCGACCTCGATAACGTATTCCGGCGACACGGCGCCCGACCCAAGGCTTATAGAGCTCGCCCGCGGGACGAGCATTCTAATCCATGAGTGCTCGTTCCCCGCTGATAGGCTTAAGGGCAAGCATACATCCGCGGAAGATCTTATGAGAATAGCCAGCGAGATAAGCCCGAAGATCCTCATACTCACGCACATCTATCCCGAGATGGAGGAGAGGCTCCAGGAATACTTGGGGAGCTTTAGGGAGAAGCTCGGTGTGATGGTTTATGCTCCTAGGGACTTTGATGTGATCGAGGTGTAACCTAGGCAATATCCGAGGATGCTTCCACATGTTCCCAGAGGTGCTAGGCTTGGGGGAAATTTCTTTAAGCCCTCAGGCTGAGCGTGATGGTGGCTGGTGAGAGGGCGCTTGATCCTGAGCGACTTCGACCTATGGAACTATATCAGAAGTGGGAGGCTCGTGATAGAACCATTCAGAGATGACGTTGTTAGGGAGAACGGCCTTGACCTTAGGATTGGGAGGCAGATGGCGAGGCTCAAGCCAATTGATAAGGTCTTCGACGTGCATGGTGACGATGTCGCAGAATTCTATGAGATAGAGGAGGGCGATAGCTTCTTGATAAGGCCGAGGGAGCACGTCCTCCTACACACGATGGAATACATCAAGCTTCCCCTAGACCTCATGGGCTTCGTGAACTTGAGGAGCAGCTATGCGAGGATAGGCCTGACAATACCGCCGACGATAATTGACGCGAACTTTGAGGGACAGCTCACGATAGAGCTTGTTGGAGGGGAGTTTCCCGTAAAGCTCTACTCTGGCGACAGGTTTCTCCACGTCGTTTTCGCCAAGCTCTCATCGCCGGTGGAGAAGCCGTATAAGGGCAAGTATCAGGGCCAGCGAGGCGTGAGACTACCATCCTTCAAGGACTAAATCCTTTTTAGCGCGATACACGAGCCTTACTCATGGGAGTTCCGTGTGGGTCAGGATCATTAGACCTGACGCGGTCTTAGTCTGGAATGATCCTGAGGTGCGGAGGAGGCTTAGCTGGTATCATTCTGTCATGTTGAATGAGACGCCGGCCAAGTTCATGATCGTAAGAGCGATTAGGGCTCCGGACAATATCCATGATCTCGGGGAGGAGGAGCTCTGGAGAATTCATGAGGAGCTCCATCAGGAGGCGGAGGAGCTCTTCAAGCAGATGTATGGATCCGGCGTTGATGAGGAGAGGCTTAAGCCGGCCAGCCCATCATATCTCGATGTTAAGATAGAACTTGCTAGGAGAATTTTGAGGAGATGCAGGTTCTGCGAGTGGAAATGTGAGGTTGATAGGAGCTCGGGCCAGAGGGGTGTCTGCGGGCTTAGAGATGAGGCATATGTGGCATCCTTCTTCCATCATCATGGCGAGGAGGCGCCCTTGATTGGGACGGAGGGGCAGGGCGGCTCGGGCACGATATTCTTTGTATCATGCAACTTCCACTGCGTCTTCTGCCAGAACTGGGATATCTCGCATCCGAGGGGAGGGTTTGAGGGTGCTGGTGTGAGGGTTGATGCGAGGAGGCTGGCGCTGATAGCGAAGAACCTGAGACTCGGGGGAGCGGCGAACATAAACTACGTGGGAGGCGACCCGACACCCAACACCTGGATCATCATAGAATCTCTGAAATATTTGGATGTAAACGCGCCCATACTCTGGAATAGCAACATGTATCTTAGCATGGAGTCCATGAAACTCCTCCTCGACCTCGTCGACATATGGCTCCCCGACTTCAAATACTGGAGTAATGAGTGTGCCGCGAGGCTCTCGAATGTCCGCGGGAAGCTCGGATATAGGGAGGCTGTCACGAGAAACCACCTCCTGGCAGCGAGGCATGGTGACATGATCATAAGGCATCTAGTCCTCCCAAACCATCTTGAATGCGATACTAAGCCGATCCTGAGGTGGATTGCGGAGAACATTGGGGACAGGGTCTTGGTGAATATCATGGAGCAGTATAGGCCGGAGTATCTCGTCTTGAGAAACCCGGATAAGTATCCGGATGTTGCTAGGAGGCCGAGCTGGAATGAGATGCAAGAGGCCTACCGCTATGCCGAGGAGCTAGGGATCGTGTTCCGCCCCGTCTCCTAGCAGCTCCTACTCCTTCTCCAGAATCACGACATTGACCTTCGCGAGCTCCTTGAATCGCTCGGCATCAGCCCTCGAGCCAACTATAGCGCCATAGTGCATCGGTATCGCTATCTTGGGCTTGAATGTGTTAACGGCCTCGGCAGCCTCCTCCGCTGTCATCACGAATGTCCCGCTCACGGGAACAAGTGCTATATCCACGTTCAAGCCCCTCATCTCCGGGATGAAATCCGTATCCCCGGCATGATAGACCCTCACTCCATCCAGCTCGATGACATATCCCACGGAGCCCTCCTCCTTCGGGTGATAGACTATTCCAGGAGCCCTGAACTTGTTTACGTTATAGGCTGGGATAGCCTCGACCCTCACGCCCCTAATCTCCACGCTATCGCCCGGCTTCACAAGCTTGACAACCCCCGTCTTCAGGAGCCTAAGCTTATCTCTACAATTCTCCGGCGCAACGATATATGTCTCCGGCTTAACAATCTTCTTAATATCCTCGAGGCTTAGATGATCGAAATGCTCATGCGTTACGAGGATTATGTCCGCCCTCCCCCTAGGCTGGATATTGAATGGATCCACGTATATGATGTTCCCGCGATGAGATATCATGAAAGCCGCGTGGCCGAGCCAGGTAACCTCCACCTCACCATACTTGAATGGCATGCCAATACATCTAGCCAAGCCTCTTAAAAGATTTCCCCTAAAGCCGGATAAGAGCCCACAGACTTGAGTAACCCGTAGCGGCTATAGAGATTATATTGCATTTGGCGGGTTAGATTTAAAAACGAGTTTCGCCTGAATCATGTATCGTGGAGCCTATGAGCTGGTGGTATAGCCTGCTAGATATCGGGATAGGGATATTGCAGTTGATTCTAGGCGTAGCCCTAGCGCTATTCAGCATAACCATAGCCCTCAATATCTTGGATAGAACCACGAAGACGATAAATGAGTTTGAGGAGATACGCAAGAGAAATCTTGCTGTGGCGATATACATCGCGGGAATACTGATAGCCGTTGGAAATGTTGTTGGACAAGCGGTGACCGGTATTAGCAGGGCAGTTATACCGGGGCAATTTAACCTAGCAGCATTAATAGCTGGTCTCATCCAGCTATTTGTAGGCCTACCGCTCGCAATAGTCCTAATAGTCTGGGCTCAATCAAGGGTTTACAGATGGCTTGTAAGAGCGGCTGAGAAGCTGCCAGGAGTAACAGACATAAAAGAATTCGACATAGAGACGGAGCTAAAGAATGGAAACATCGCTACGGCAGTGATACTGTTCGGCACATTCGTCGCCATCTCACTGGTCGCAAGCCAAGGCGTAGCCTGGCTGTCAGAGCCGCTAGCCTCAGCGATTCTCCGCCTAATAAGCTGACAATACTCCCAACTTTTTCTTTCATGAACTCACTTATGTTTTTAAGCGCGAATTCTCAAAACTCTTTTTATCCCCGGAAATAGTAGAAGTTAACACGATGGGGGTGTTTTTATGGAAAACACGGATTCAGAAAGAACCAACCTCTGCCGAGATCGCTAGAAACAT
>CAZWXN010000019.1:18236-19688 GCA_964637915.1 uncultured Nitrososphaeria archaeon
TCTTGGCACTGGCCTTCGGCTTCCTAATTGCCAGCACTATGGCCAGCTTCTTTTACTGGTCCGCCGTCGGCAAGTATGGCCACCCGACAGCAGCCGCCATAAGAAATGTCGTCAGGTTTGTGGGCATTGGCGGGATGCTCGCGGCCATATCTGGCGGGGTTGCTGGGAAAGCGGCTGGCGTGGCGCTTGGAGGCTTCATAGGCATGGTCATAGGCTTCTCATCCCAGCAAGTCCTAGGGCAGACAATAGCTGGCCTCTTCCTATTGATAGCGAGACCCTTCAAGATAGGAGACTCTGTGATCGTAGCTGGCGAGGAGGGTGTGGTGGAGGATGTTACGACCCTTTTCACGATCATTGCCAAGGCTGATGGGACTAAGGTGCTGATACCCAGCAACACGATAATCGGCGGAAAGATAATCCTGAAGCCGAGGCAACAATAGCCATACTGCCTTTTTGTTTCCTCAGGCAGCATCGGGCCGGGAAACCATAATTAGATGGCGTCATCTGTTTATGAGGCGGCTTTGCTGGTGGATGTCCACTGTCATCTTACCGCGCGGGAGTTTGAGGGCCGTGTGTCCTGGGTGGTTAAGGAGGCTGTTGAGGCCGGTGTAGCCGTGATCATAACCTCGGGCCTAGGATATCAAGATGCTCTAAGGGCGCTGGAGATATCCGATTACATGAGGGTCTATCCATCAATAGGCATAGCACCATATGAGCTGGAGGGCTATGAGGATGTTTTCGGGCTGATTGAGAGGGAGAGGTCGAGGATTGTTGCTGTCGGCGAGGTTGGGCTTGACTACTGGCGCGGCGACAGGGATCAGAGAGCCCTCCAGCAGATGGTCTTCGAGAAGTTCATAGATCTTGCTAAATCCCTTGACCTGCCGATCATAGTCCACTCGAGGAGTGCTGGGAAGTATGCCCTTGAGATCCTTGCGCGCAAGAGGGCTGAGCGCGTCGTGATGCATGCTTTTGATGGCAACGCATCTTACGCGGCTAGGGCTGCTAGCAGGGGATACATGTTCAGCATACCCCCATCGATAGCTAGAAGCAGGCAGAAGCAGAAGCTTGTCGAGAAGCTCCCGCTTGAGAACCTCCTCCTAGAGAGTGATGCCCCGGTTCTTGCGCCTTCAAGAGACGAGGTAAATCATCCGAGGAATGTGAGGGTCTCGGCGGAGTGGATAAGCAGGATTAAGGGCATATCCTTGGAGGAGGCTGAGGATAAGACCACCCGGAATGCGCTTGAGCTATTCGAGCTGATGGTATGACCCCAGGATTCCGAGAAAGATCTAATTACCAGTCATGGCATCTAATTTCCTAGGTGAGCTCTTTGAGCCTGAAAGAGGTCTCGATGCTCCCATGGGTTGAGAAGTATAGGCCGAAAACGCTTGACGAGATAGTGAATCAGGAGGAGGTTGTCAGCAGCCTGAAGAATATCCTCCAGACGAAGGCTGT
>CAZWXN010000020.1:0-18675 GCA_964637915.1 uncultured Nitrososphaeria archaeon
TGCGGCGAGACTGAGGTGGAGTTTGAGGGAGGCTATGAGGAGGTTTGGAGGAGCGTGAACAAGTTCTTCTCCGAGACCTATCCAGCGCTCGAAATTGCCAAGAAGCTTACCGGAGCCGTGGACGTGACAAGCCTCGCGAAGAAGCTTGAGGGCCTTGTCGAATTCAGGGATGGCAGGATAATCATAATGAAGGAGATGGATGCCAAGAAGAGGATACTTCTCTGCCTGGCAGCTGCCTATGTCGGGAGGAGGCTCGGCCTCTTCGAGAAGGAGCATCTCACGCCCAAGGAGATAGCGGCTTACACGGGCCTCGATGAGCGGGTTGCCAGAGCGAGGCTCAGCGAGCTGAGAAAAGCAGGGCTAGTCGCCAAGACCGATGAAGGATTATATTCATTCGCATCAGGCTCCATTAACGAGCTATTTGGTGGGTGGCATGAGCATGGAGGAGCTTAAGGTAACAATAAGATATGGTGATCTTGAGATGAGCTTCTCGGGGCCGCCGGAGGCGGTCTACCGCCAGATCATAGCATTCATGGAGAAGACTCTGCCAGCATACTCGCTCGCTAGGAAGATCGCGTTCAACATGGACTTGAGAGATCTCTTGGAGGCTTTCAGCGAGGTCTTTGCATACGATGCGCAGGAGGGCCTCTTCTTCAGGATCAGTCTAAGCCAGCTGAAATCAGTCTCTGATCAAATTCTCCTACTAGCTCTGAGGAAATACTTGGAGCATAAGCTGGGGAGGATCGAGGCGCCTAATATAAGCCCCGGAGAGCTCGAGGCAACTCTACCAGCAAAAAAGAAGACGATAATGAACAATCTCACGAAGCTTGTTCAACTGGAGCTTCTCAAGAGGCTTGATCGCGGAGACTATACCATAACCCCCCTAGGAGTAAAGTATCTCGCCGACAAATTCTCGAAGAAGGGCTCGGCGGGAGAGGTGGAGCAGGGTTAGCTCATTCTCCTTCCCGGGCGGCGGGCGGAGGCCTACGATAGACATAGCGCCTTGGAATACCCTCCCTCACAAGCGCCCTCTCCCTCACGAGATCTAGCAGGCTGTGCGCAACCGCGGTCGAGTCATAATGATAGCCCCTCTTAGCTAGCTCCTGAACAACCTCGGATAATGTTCTGGGCTGATCGAACCAGCCCTCCTCTATAAGCCCCCTTATAAGCTCTGAGCATGTTGGCGCCGGCCTCCGCCGAGCCCTCTCAGGCTTGGCCATAGCGGGCTCGCCAAGCGAGGCCTCAGCCCCAAGCTCGGGTAGAGCCGATCTAAGGGCTGCGACGGCGTTTCTCACAGCCTCCTCTATCTGGTCGGGTGGAGCCTCAACCCTCACGGTGGCGGGGCCTATCACGATCTCGACCCTGATCCTGTCCTTCTCACTCATTTCCCATCTTGCTCAAGTTGAGCAACATTTATAAGCACAGGAAGACCAATAAAATCGGGGAAACCGGGGGCATGAGCCAACTCGCCCAACCCAGATTAAACGATTTCGAGAAAATCTTTAAGCCTTTCTTAGAGGTAGGGCGGAGAAGCTTAGGCCTCGTCAATGGGGCCTACTCAATGGAGTTTGATGAGGAGAGTTTTGCTCAAAATGACTGGGATTTGAGGCTTATTGAGCAGGCTGAGCAGCTGGATGTCTCCGCGATCAGCATACCTTTGGAGGGCGTGGTGGAGAGGCAGGTCGTGGCCATAGACACCTCCTCAATAGTCGTCGCGGTCGGGAGGGATGGCGTCATCCTAGGAGTTAGGGGCAGCATAGCTGTCAGGAACGCGCTCAGCTTGGAGATCCAGAGGGTCGGCCCCTTCATCGTGTATCTAACCCCGGAGAACATCACGAGCGTCCTCGGATCAATCTTCGGAGGCCTCCCACCCCTCGACTTATCAGGCTATCAGCTGGATGGCTCCATCCAGAAGATACTGGCCAGCCTCCTCGAGAAGCGCCTTCAAGAGCATGTCGTCAAGCAGTTCAAGGATAGCATAATACTCGTGGATGGATCCCTCTCCGCTGGGCCACAGGATAACCCGTTATGGCTTGTCTCGAGGATACTTGAGGAGGCTAGGCCGCGGGGCAACGATATCCTAGCATTCTCAAAGACGAGCATCCTCCAGTTCTGGAGCTCGATCTTCACGGATGATAGGCTTGGCGCCAAACCCCCATACATAATCGACATGACATGGCTGATTGAGAGGCTTGAGATGCGGGTCCGCGTCCTCGGAAGGACATTTCTCGCTAGGCTCAGCTCCGGGCTCAGCGCCTACAGGGTTGATGCAGCGACATGCAGGAGGGTTGAGGAGGTGTTCGGGAGCCTCTTGAAAAGCGACCCCCTGATCTACGGGTATCCGGAGCTCCTTATACTAGCCCATGACTATTGCACATTCACGAGGAGTGATGTGATCGCAATACAGGCGATGCTTAGAAGGCTGGGGGCTGAATTCTTCAGGGGGGACTCGATACGAGACATGCTCTTTAACCCGATTGATAGGAGGTGATTTGCGAGGTGAAGATACTATCGAAGGATGGTGATACGATCGAGCTTCTTATCTCGCCTGATGAGGAGCCCCTGATCCGCGGAGACTACATACTCATAACTGATGGCGGTAGATCCCTCCTAGCACAGGTGATAGACATAGAGTATGCTGATGTCCCGGGGATACTCGAGGACGTGCTGAGGGAGCTCGCGTCAGAACATCTCTCAATGAAGAATTTCGACCCGTATGGCGTAGGCTCGATACTCCTCGACGTGAGGGACTCTCGCAGGATAATAGCGAAGTTCCGCGGAGTAATTATTGATGGATCGCTGAGGAATGATGTGATCTGGCTTCCATCTAGGTTCAACTCGAGGATAGAGAAGGCCTCCCCGGAGCTCATCTCCGATCTCATGAGGACATGCGGCCGGAGGAGGATAATTATCGGGGAATGCATGAGTGGGATGATCTCAATATATGCCGAGGACCTTGATGGAAGGCTCACGATAATAACAGGGAAGAAGGAAACCGGTAAGTCATATCTAACGAAGCTCCTTATAACATCGCTTGCGGAGTATGGGGCCACGGTGGTGGTCTTCGATATAAACGGCGAATATATCGGCCTATCCGAGACAGTTAATGGCTCGGTGAGTAGGATGGCTGGTAGGCATTATGTGCTCACGCCAGGGGAAAACTTCAGGGTCTCTGTTGAGGATGCCGGCCTCAAGACTATGGCCGATATCCTCCAGCATATCCTCGCGACGCCCGCGACCACGGTTAGGGAGTTCATCAGGATCTGGAACTCCGTTAAGAGGAATGAGGGGAGGGTTACGTTGAGGGGGCTGATAAACGCGGTCAGCAGGATGCAGATGCATGAGTCGGTGAGGGAAGCGTTGATGAGCAGGCTACTAAGCCTCAGCGAGACCGGCTTCTTCGATGATGGGAACCCAGTGAGAATCGAGGATGTATTGAATTCTAGGAGCGGCGGGATAATCGTGATAAATCTCTCGAAGAGCATCCACCAGACGAAGAAGATAATCGTGGAGTATGTGCTGAGCAAGCTCTCAAGCCTCTTGCGCGAGGGCGCCATAGACCCCCTCTTCCTAGTGGCTGAGGAGGCCCACCTATACCTCAGAGAGACCTACTGGGATGACCTAGTAACGCGGATGAGGCATATCGGCATATTCCCTATATTCGTGACGAATCAGCCGGATAGCATCCCCGAGACGATATATAGGCAGGCCGACAACATCTTCCTCTTCAACTTCACGAACGAGTCCGACCTGAACTATATATCCAAGGCTTCGAGGGTGGATTCTGACACGGTTAAGCGGATAGCGAAGATGCTTCCCCCAAGGCACTGCCTGATAATAGGCCGCGTTGTGAATGATCTCCCGGTGGTCGTAAGGGTTAGGGAGGTGGAGCTGAGGACCATGGGGGAAACGAGGCTCCTATTCGGGAGAAGGTATTCCTGATTCCCCGTGGCCAAACCTAGAGCATGTGAGCGGTATTTCTCTAAGAATCCTATAGACATCACGTCATGCTTCATTTCTCCAAAACACTTTAAGAGGCCGGAAGCTTCAGAGCATTCTGCGCATGCAAATGCCCGGCGGAGACGGCTATAAAGTAGATCCATTCGTTGACGAGGAGGCGAGAGAGGAGGTTAGGCGGAATCTTGAGCAGTCCCTTAGCAAGCTTAATGCCCAGATCCTTAGGCTCGAGTCCAAGTATCGAGAGCTGGTGTCGAGGAGCAAGGAGTATTTCGAGCAGGTCGTGGATGCCATGGAGTCTGGGGACGAGGAGAGGGCCTCGATATATGCTGAGGAGATAGCTGAGTTGAGGAGGCTGGCTAAGATGGTTAGAAGGTCGCAGCTGATGCTGGAGCAGGTGAAGCTCAGGCTCGAGACGATAATCGAGGTGAGCGATCTCATAGGCTTGGTCGTGCCTCTGCTCTCGCTAATTGCTGAGGTGGAGGATGAGGTGGCTGGGGTGGCGCCGGATGCGGCCAAGAATCTGCATGAGCTCGCCTGCTATATCGAGGACTTTACCAGCTCGAATACAGCCAGTGCCGTGGAGATCGGCCCACAGGAGGTAAGCGAGGATGCGAAGAAGGTTCTTGAGGAGGCTAGGAAGCTCGCAGCCGAGCGGATCAAGGAATCATTCCCGGACGTCCCGCAGCTCTCGGAGATCGAGCAGATGGTCTATTCATATCTCTCGAAAGCTGGCTCCGAAATCAACCTGAAGAAATGCGCGAAGGAGCTTGGGATAGATGTCAAGCAGGTCAAGGAGATACTGATGAAATTAGAGGAGAAGGGATTAATAGAGCTCGTCGGCTAGAGGGCGCCAAACTTCTCATACCACTCCATCATCTTCTCTATGCTCTTTGGGTCGATGCTCGGCTTCCTGCTCCTGATAACCTCCAAGAAGTCCTCCATTGTTATCTTCCTCGGCTCTTTTCCACGCTGCTCGAAGAACTCGCTGACGATCTTCGTCTGAACCTCCACGCATATCGAGTATATATCGGCCGCCGAATAACCTTCTGTTATCCTTGCGAGCTCCGTGAAGTCCACGTTATCGAGGTTCAGTTTCCCCGCATAGTATTGGAATAGCCGGAGCCTTGCCTCATAACTTGGCAATCCTATGTAGATCCTCTTCTGGAATCTCCTGATGAATGGCTCATCAAGGAGCCAGGGCTTATTCGTCGCGGCCAGTATATAGATTAGGCTCTTCCTGCCCTTATCCAGCAGGCCATCCATCTCCTTTATCAGCTGGTTTCTTGCTCTAGCCTCTCCCCCAACCTCATTCAGCCTCACCGCGGCAAGCGAGTCCACCTCATCTATGAAGATTATCACGGGCTTGCCCGTGGACTCATACTTCCTCGCGGCGTTGAAGATCTTGGCTATGTTTCTCTCAGACTCGCCAAGCCACTTCGACATTATCAGAGAGGCATCCACATGCATGAAGACCGCGTCTATCTCATTCGCGACCGCGGCCGCGAGCATGGTCTTGCCGCAGCCCGGGGGCCCGAATAACAGGATCCCGCGAGGCCATCCTAGCGGGAAGAGGTCAGGCCTCTTCATGGGGTAGATTATGCTCTCGAGGATAGCCTTCTTCGCCTGCTCCAATCCTATTACATCATCCCACTTGACAGGCGGTGGATTCTGGATTATGAAGCTCTCATCAACCTCAGCCTGCTCATCGGATCTCCCACCAACCGAGACCTTCTCGCTTAACGCCTCGATCCTCCGCCTATACTGCGCCTGCTTCTCCTCGTAGATCCTCCTCATGACCGGGTCATCAGTGAGCTCTATGAGCTTCTCTAGGAGGGCTATAGCCTCGCGATACCGCTTCGCCGCCTCTTCCCTCATCCCGATCCTATCATATTTGACGGCGGCGCGAGCCTTCTCGGCTGCAAGCCTCTCAAGCTCCTTCATATCCTTCGAGCCTTTCCCCGGGAGTCCATAGGCATAAAACCTATGCTTAAGTCCGCGTATAATGGAATACGCATCCATAGCTTATGGAAATACGTAGATAATTTGTTCCTCATGGATCCTCCTTGACGCTGTGGACGGCGACGCAGGTAAGGGTTCTCGCGACCCCGCGCATCCCCCTAAGCTTGTCTATGACCAAGTCTCCTATTTCCTTGATTGATGATCCTCTTACCTTGAGCAGTATATCCCATTCTCCTGTGATGAGATGGACCTCCTCGACGTTGTCGAGCATGGCGATCTCATGGGCTAGGGCCTTCTGGGAGATGTCGGAGCCGGGCATGAAGGAGACGAGGACGAAGGCGAGTGTGCTCTTGCCGAGCTTCGCCTTATCAAGCTTAACCGTGAAGCCCTTTATCACGCCAATCCTCCTAAGCCTGTTAATCCTATCTTGGACTGTCGTCCTCGGCATGCCTAAGGCCTCGGCAAGCTCCCTCAAGCTCCTAGACGAATCCAGCTCAAGCTCCCTCAGGATAAGGAGATCCTTCTCATCGAGCTTCTCCGCACGCTTAACGGCCTTTCTCATACACTCGCAGGTTAGGGCGCTCGATGCTTAAGGCTTCTCTCTACGTTAATCAACGAACATGCCCTCGACAATATTTAAGAGGGGGCCTAGAAAAAGGCTCAGGGAGATATGGTTAAGCTAGGTGGGGTGGCGATTCAAGGGTATGGCGGCTACATCCCGAGATACAGGATAAGGGCCGAGGAGATAGGCCGGATGTGGGGGCAGGATAAGTCCGGGTTTCCCGTCGCGGAGAAGGCCGTGGCTGGTATTGATGAGGACACGGCAACTATGGCCGTCGAGGCCGCGAGAATAGCCTTGAGGAGAGCCGGGATAGATCCGAGGAGGATCGGCGCGGTCTATGTTGGGAGCGAGTCGAAGCCCTATGCTGTCAAGCCCACCGGGACGATCGTAGCCGAGGCGATTGGAGCCTCTCCCACGAAGCTCGCCGCGGACTTGGAATTCGCCTGCAAGGCTGGAAGCGAGGCCATGGCAATAATAGCGGGCTTGATCCGCTCCGGCCAGGTGGAGTATGGGCTGGCGATCGGCGCCGACACGGCGCAGGGGAGGCCGGGCGATGCGCTTGAATATACGGCCGCGAGTGGGGCTGCCGCATTCATACTGGGGAAAACAGATCATAGGGCAATCGCCGAGATAGAGGCTTGGAGCGGCTATGCAACCGATACGCCCGACTTCTGGAGAAGGCCGGATGATAAGTATCCAATGCATGCTGCAAGGTTCACGGGCGAGCCAGCATACTTCAAGCACATAATCGGCGCCGTGCAATCCCTCCTCGAGAATGATGGGTACATGCTTAACGATATAGATTATGTTGTATTTCATCAGCCCAACGTGAAGTTCCCCTTGGCGGTCGCGAGATATCTCAAGGTGGGGCAGGAGAAGGTCTCGCCGGGCTTGATAGCGAACTTTGTCGGGAACACTTATAGTGCCTGCTCGCTGCTCGGCCTAGTAAATGTCTTGGATCAGGCTCAGCCGGGCCAGAGAATTCTCGTAGCATCATATGGTTCGGGGGCTGGTAGCGACGCCTTCGTGCTCAGAGTCCTCGAAGGCATCTTGGAGAAAAGGGATCTAGCGCCCAAGCTCGCGGAATTCGTCGAGAACAAGATCTACATAGATTACTCGACATACCTGAAGCTGAGGGATGAGATACTCGTGAGGTGAATGGTGATGGTGGGCGTATATGTTGCCGGGGTCGGCTTCACAAAGATTGCGGAGCATTGGGATAAGGATCTAGAGCAACTCATGGCCGAGGCGGCTGTAAAGGCTCTAGAGGATGCAGGCGTCTCCACGGTGAACGCCATCTATGTGGGATGCGCACTAAGCGAGTATCTTCAGTATCAGGCGAACTTGGGCGCATTAATGGCGGAGTGCGCGGGCCTTGTCGGGGTGCCGGCATTCAGGGCCGAGGCAGCTGAAGCGTCAGGGGCCGCCGCGCTCTACTCAGGATTCTGCGATATAGCCTCGGGGAGATCCGAGGCGGTCCTAGTCGTTGGCGGGGAGAAGCTCTCAGACGGCCTCTCTGAGGAGGTCTCATCTGGGACGCTGATGATGAGTGGGAGGAGCTGGTATGAGGGCTTCATGGGAGCAGACTTCTATGCAATGAGTGCCCTACTCTACAGGCTCTACTCAAAGAGATATGGTGATGAGGGTATTCCATTCTTCCCAGTGATAAGCCATGAGCATGCGGAGGGGGTTGCCCACGCCCAGTATCCGTTCAAGATAACCTTGGACCGCGTCTTAGAGTCGCCATTCATCGCGGAGCCCCTTAGGATGCTGGAGGTAAGTGGTATAGGCGATGGAGCAGCGGCACTAGTCCTAGTGAGCGAGGAACTGGCCCGCAGGCTGAAATCTCCCAAGATCAAGATATTCATATCCTCCGCGACGGATTACATGAATCCCTTTGATAGAGAGGATCCTCTTAGACTCCAGTCCGTCATGTTGTCGGTGAGCAAGGTCTTGGAGCAGGCAGGGATAAGTAGGGGTGAGGTGAGCATGGTGGAGCTCCATGACTCCGCATCCATACTTGGCGCCCTCTGCCTAGAGTCGGGTGGATTCTCTCCGCCTGGCACCGCGGGCAAATTGGCCATGAAGGGCGAGTTCGGGCTAAATGGCCGCCTTCCCTGCAATACCTTCGGGGGGCTTAAGGCGCGGGGCCATCCATTCGGCGCGACAGCAATCTACCAGGTCGCGGAGATATATCTCCAGCTTGCTGGGCGTGCTGGGAAGAATCAGCTCGATAAGCCGAGGACTGGGCTGGCGATATCCCTGAGCGGCGTCGGCGCAGCAGCCTTCACGAGCCTGCTTAAGATGGAGGAGGTGTGATGATATGAGGGTCCCCGGCTACTGGAGGAACATGCCATTCCTCTATAGGCTCGCGGGCTGGAAATGCATCCACTGCGGGGCCTTCCACCACTATAAGCCGGTCATCTGTAGGAGATGCAGGTCTAAGGAGTTTGCACAGGTCGAGCTACCGGGCTCGGGCAGACTCATAGCATACACGGTGATCAGGTCTCCACCAAAAGAGTTTGAGCGCTACGCGCCATACGCCATAGGCCTCATAGAGCTCGAGGATGGAACAAAGATCATCTCACAGCTCACAGACTTCAAGGAGGATGAGTTGAGGGATGGTATCCGCGTCGAGGCGGTCTTCCGGAGAGTGAGGGTTAACGGGGAACAGGGAATAATCGAGTACGGCTACAAGTTTAGGCCCGTGCTCAGGCGGTCCTAAGCTGGCCCTTCAACCTCTTCCAGAGATAGAGGGTCGCGTATTCCCTCGGGATCCCCTCGCGCTGGGCGATGATCTCGACCTGAGACCTGATCTTCACCGCCGCCTCCTCCGGGCTCTCATACTTCGTCTGGAGGCTATTGACTATCTGCGTGAATATATTGTCCGCGAACCCCTTGTATGAGGTCGCCTCATACACGTTTTCCCGCATCCTCTTGAGCTCTTCAATTCTTCCATTAACTTCCTTGATCTTCTTATCGAGCTGGGCCAGCCCCTCCCTCAGCCTCGGGATAAGGCTCTCAAGCTCCTCCTTCTTCGAGATGGAGATCGGCTTTCCCTGAGACTCAAGCTGCATTATCGTATCCAGCTCAACTTGATTAAAGTAAAGCTCCTCCTCGATGCTCGAGAACCTCTCCTCCAAGAGCTCGGCCAGTTTACGATATCTCTCGATTGCGTCATCGATATAGCGTATCAGCTCCTCTCTCATGGAGTCCCAGCGCTGGATGAGTTTCTTCAGTATCGCGAGGCTCATCCCTGGATCATCCAAGAACTTTTTCTGGGTAACCTCCTCCCTAACCCTTATCTCATCTATCTTGCCGAGGACGAGCTCGTACGCCGCGTCGGCATCCGCGATAGCCTTCTCAAGCATCACATCCTCCTTTCTCTCAGCGATCTCAGCCTCGATTGAGGGTTCAGCGGGCTTCTCAGACTCCTCAACAGGCTCTATAACAGGCTCGGCCTCCTCCAGATCCGAGTCCTTAATTATAATGCGCTTGGGCATCCTCATAACCCGTATAGTTGATTGCTTTTAAGTTTATTCATCCTGAAAGAGCAACTTTAAAAATGCTTTAATTAGCTTCCGAGAGGGCTTGAAGAAGCTCGAGTTCAAGCATGCCCTGAAGTCTCGGGATGAATGCGGCTGCGGCTATCCCCATGATAGATCGCTTGAGGCGGTTTTCATAGGCTCCTTGGAAGAGGTTGTCCCGAAATTCGGTGATCTCGGCCTAGAACCCCCTTATGCGGTATTCTATGATGAAATCACGCATAAGGTGGCTGGAAGCCGGGTTGAGGAATTGCTTGGGGCTACGGGCTTTCTCGTCACAGCCCCCACATTCTGGAATGCCGAAGAGCTTGCTGTTAAGGTGAGGGGTGCTAGATCTATTGTAGGCGTTGGGGGTGGGACGGTTATAGATGTGGCCAAATACGCGGCATATAAGGCCGGCGCGAGCTTTGTTTCAATCCCGACAGCACCCTCACACGATGGCATAGTCTCACCGATAGTCTCGCTCTTCGATGAGGGTGGGAGGAAATCGATCCTCATGAGATCGCCTAGGCTGGCCGTCATAGATCTCGAGATAATCAGGTCTGCTCCGAGGAGGCTGATAATATCCGGTTATGGTGATGTCCTCGCGAAGATCGTCTCGATCAAGGACTGGCAGCTTGGTAGAGAAGATGTGGGCGAGCCATACTGCCCAACCGCCGAGAGCCTCATCCTTGAGTCACTAGGATCCCTCACGAGCTCTATAATGAGGTCTGGGGGGTTGGAGGAGTCTCTTGAGCCGCTCATAAGGGCACTGATAAACTGTGGGGTGGCCATGATGATCGTTGGGTCGTCGAGGCCGGCATCCGGGAGCGAGCACCTAATCAGCCACTACCTCGACATGAAGGTAGGGCGTAAATATCCTCATGGAATCCAATGCGCTATAGGCACACTGCTCATGGCCGCATATCATGAGATGAGAAACCCTGATTGGTGGATGGATGAGAGATATCGGCTGAAAATGATCCGGGAGCATTTCAGGAGGGTAGGGCTTCCAATAAGCCTTGATGAGGTTGAGCTGAAGAGAAGCCTGATAATCAACGCGATAATTGAGGCTTGGAGGATAAGGCCGGACCGATACACAATTCTCCATAAGTATAGGCCGAGCGTTAAGGATGCCGAGCTCATTCTCAAGGAGTCGGGACTCGGGTAAACTCTTAATTAAGCGCCCACATGCATATCGCGAGAATATGCTGCGGGTTGGCGTTATCGGTGCTGGGCAGATAGGATCAGCCATAGCCAAGGCACTCGCCGAGTCCAGCAAGTATAAGGTGATCGCGTCCAGAAGAAACATTGAGAGGATTAAGGATCTAGAGCGGCTGGGCGTCGAGCTCACAACCGATAATAGGCAGGTCGCGAAAACATCCAACGTCGTCTTCCTAGCTGTTAAGCCGAATAAGGTCTCCCCAGTTCTAAGAGAGGTCTCGGATCTACTTGATGGCAAACTTCTGATCTCCGTGGCGGCAGCAATCCCGACTTCAAGGCTTGGATCCCTCGTGCCAAGAGCAAAGATCATTAGGGCCATGCCTAATGTCGGCTTAATCGTGAAGACCGGCTTCACGGCCTACTGCAGAGGCCCCAACATAACCGAGCAGGATATCAAGGTTGTCCAGGAGCTTTTGGGGGAGCTCGGAGCATACGTTGAGGTTGATGAAGACTTGATGGACGCGATCACGGCATTGAGCGGGAGCGGGCCGGCCTATGTAGCCCTCCTAATAGAGGCCATGGCATATGCGGGGCTGAAGGTCGGCCTTCCAAGGGATCTGGCCTATAGATCCTCTGCATACACGGTATATGGCACGGCGAAGCTGATGCTCGAGACAGGGTTGCACCCCTCAACTATAAAGGAGATGGTTCTAACGCCGGGCGGGACGACGATCGAGGGCATATTCTACTTAGAGGAGGGTGGCGTGAGGACTGCTGTCATGAAGGCTGTTGAGGCGGCTACCAAGAGGGCGAGGGAGATAGCTGAGAAGCTCAATAGCTCCATACAATAGACCCTACGCACGCCTAGTAATTAGAAAGCAAAATTCTTACGTGCACCCAATGATTATTATCACTCATTACAAAATCTCTTGAAGTTGAAGTAAATACGAATAAAAGGGGGTAGGGGGTTACGCGGTTATTGTGGATGGTAGAGTGGTTCAGGTGATATGCGAAGGGTATAGAAAACGGTTCTGGGGATGGGCTTGATGAACGTGAATGTGGATAACTATCGAGGAAGAGTTCCCTAACCACTTGATAGAGTTATTTTTACAATCGTAACCACTCGAAGAGAATGTAGGTTGGCTTTCCACTCAATCGATCCGGAACAGCGATCGTGAAATATTTCCTAACGGTTGTCGCGAGCCTCCCCGACCTAACTATCTCTAGGGCCGAGATATTTTCTCCGAGTAGCTTGACTTGGACTATGAAGGGTGCATGCTCGAGGCCGGGCCCCACGCGGTAGACCGCGAAGTCGCTTCCAAACTTTATCCCCGGCGTCACGATGAACCCCCTCTTCCTAAGATCCCTATACACCTGATACTTTTCTCTGAAGTCCTCATAGGTCTTCTCGGCATGCTCCATCAGCTCATCTAGAGTCAGCTTTCTCCCATCCTCGTATACTTCCAGCAGCCCCTCCTCTACGAGATATACTGCCTCGATTATATCCAGCACGAGGGGCGCGTTGAAGTCAGCGGACTTCGGCTTAGGAATCCCGAGAGGCTTACCATAGAACCCTAGCCTATACAGTTTTCTCCCCTTCTCAATGTCCCAGACTATTATGTTCCCCTGAACGAGCTCGGCTCTAACGGCCTCCACAGCCATTATTCTGCCTCCCTATACCGGGACGATTGTTAGTGTCCGGAGGATATCGGTTATCCTCTCGGCATGATCTGATATGTCCTCGATCATCTCGGCCACCTCCCTGCATAATAGCAGCTGGGCTATCTGCATATTGCTCTTGAGGATCTCGAGATCGAGCTGCCTATAAACCTCATCGGTCTTCTTCTCATTCATCTCCGTCTCCGCTATCTTCTCGCCAAGGCTTGCAGAATTCATGGTTGTGGCAAGCAAAGCCTGCCTCATCGAGTTGAGGGTTGCCAGCACGGCCTCCCCAAGCACTAGGAAGAGCTTACACGTATCCTTTCCCAGTTTAGTCTTCATCCTACTCAGGTTCACAATCCTGAAGGCGGCTCCCTCGGTGATATCCGCTATCCTATCAACCTCTAGTGTTAGCCTCACGAAGTTCTCCCTAGCTGTCAGGATCGCGCCAACCCTCGAGATCTCCCTCTCAACAAGACGATTCAGCTCCTTGGCCTTCTCATCATTCTTCAGGATCTTCTGGTAAAACTCCTCAATGACATTAGTCTGCTCGCCTTTCAGAAAATGCTCTAACATGTCTAAGAGGAGGCGGTATCCGTCCAAAACCACCCTAACCTGATCCTGTATGAGATTGAGGATCGCTATTCGAAAATCCTCCTCCCTATCGCGTGGAAGGCTCATTTTCCCCTATCACGTCTTTCTGGGTGCTGCTGATATAAAGCCTTTCGCGATCTCTAAGGATATGCCAGCCACTCCCTCAGGAGGCAGGGCAAGTCGCTTACATCATCAACCCTGATCTGATGCGTGGAATCCCTGAACCTAACCGTGACCGTATCATCCTCCATGGTCTGGTGATCTACGGTGATGCATATCGGGACGCCCACCCCATCATATCTCATATACCTCCTCCCGATGCTCCCCGAATCATCGTACTCCACGTCAAAGTCTCTTCTCAGCTCATCATATATCTCCATGGCCCTGCCTGTAAGCGGCTCCTTCGAGACCAGCGGCAGGATCGCAGCATCTATCGGCGCGAGGTATGGGGGCAGCCTAAGCACGGCCTTACCATCCTCTAGGTCTAGGAAGTTCTCGAGGATGCAGTATAGGCTTCTATCAACACCCATCGAGAGCTCGAATACATGTGGTAGGATCTTCTGGCCATCATCGAGCACCTCCATCTCCTGTCCGCTCATCCTCTGATGGCCCCCGAGATCATGGCCTCCCCTATTATTGCAGGCGACGAGCTCTATCCACCCGAGGCTGGCCTCCACCTCGAGATCCCATGCCTCCATGGCGTAGAAGGCCTTCTCATCCTCGCCGAGCTGCCTCAGCCTAATCCTTTCCCTCGGGATCCCGGCCTTCTCATAAAACTGCTGGATAAGGGCGAGATAATAGACGACGAGCTTGCTCGAGATGAGCCCCCGGCTCAAGGCCTCCCTGCAAGTGATCTCGGATGGCCCGCTCTCACCAACTTGCTGAAGCCTCAGTTCATAATCCATCACCGCATCGGCCTTCGGGAAGTCATTAGCCCTATTTGGGTTGAAGAAGACCTCTATCTCGGCCTGATAGAACTCCCTCATCCTAAGAAGGCCCTGCCTCGGGGAGATCTCATTCCTAAAGCTCTTCCCATACTGTGCTATCGCGAATGGAAGCTTCTTCCTCATCGTCTTATAGAGCCTGAGAAAGTCCACGAAGATGTTTTGAAGACTTTAGACCATATAAACCCGAAATCTATATTTCAAACTTAGTTTTCTCGAGAATTTTACTCAAGGGATAGAGAAAAAGGAGGGTTCCTTTTTATTGTATTTGACTTGGGTTCTCCTTAAATGCTTTCATAAAATCTCGCAAACCGGAATTCTGCGGATTTATTTTGACTCTTAAGAGAACAGTCCCTCAAAAAGACTAAAGGTACTATATAATGATCTTGATGATTGCCATCTCAATCTGGTGACTGAATGGAGAGCTTGTTGCTAAATGGTCCCCTCATACAAGTACAAGAATACTTTGTAGAAATGGACAGTAGACTCGGAGCTGGGGAAAGAGGGGGTGAATAAGGATGAGAAGTTGACATGAATGGAGCCGAATAATTTCTTCCAATGATATTAGGTTCCTCTTATTTTTTTAGTTAGGTAGTTTTTCAAATCAGTAATCATAACTCTCTCTTGTTCCATAGTATCTCTATCTCTAACCGTCACCGATCTATCTTCAAGTGTTTGATAGTCGATCGTAACACAATATGGTGTTCCAATGGCATCCTGTCTTCTATACCTTCTTCCGATACTTCCTGAATCATCATAAACTACATCGAAATCGAGTCTTAAGAGTTCGTAAACCTCTTTTGCGATTTTTATCAGTCCCTCATTCTTGACTAGGGGAAAAACGGCGACAGTTATTGGAGCGAGTTCTCGATGTATCTTTAAAACAGTTCTTTCCCCCTCCTCCACGAGTCCTAAATCGAGTAAGGTAAGGATGCTTCTATCAACTCCCATCGATAATTCAAAGACATGAGGGATAAATCTTATGTCTTCATCAGTAACGTGCATATCCTTACCACTTACCTTCATATGCGAAGTAAGGTCATAATCTCCCCTATCGTTACACGCAACCAGCTCAATCCAACCGAAGTTCGTTTCAATTTCTAGATCCCATGCTCTTGTCGCGTAGAATGCTTTTTCTTCTTCGTTAAGTTGGCGGAATCTAATCCTTTCAAATGGAATGCCTAGTTTGTTATAAAATTCTTGTATTAAGACGAGATAGTAGGCTTGGAGCCAATTCGGGATGTATCTTTGATCAACAGCCTCTTCACATGTTGTAATTATCCTTTCGCCGTTTATGTATAAAGGAATCTTTTGCTTTGCTACTTGTCTATACTTATCTATCTTATCAACCGTTGTTGGATTATAGAATACCTCAATTTCAAGTTGAGTGAATTCTCTTAAGCGTAAAAGTGATTGGCGTGGTGAAATTTCATTCCTGAAACTCCTACCAATTTGTGCAACAGGGAGGGGAAGTCTACGTCGAGCGTAAAGATAGAGTCTTGGAAAAGAGATGTAAATATTTTGGGTTGTCTCAGGTCTCAAGTAAACTTCCTCTCCGTCTATGCCAACAGTGGTCTTGAACATCATGTTAAATAGCCTTAAATTACCAAGTTGTCCACCACATGAGGGACATCTTACATTTTGTAATAGCTTTTCTAATTCCGCTAGAGGCAACCGTTCCGGAACATGTATTCCTAATTTTTCTTCTATGAGCTTATCGGCCCTAAACGTAGATTCGCATTTCTGACAAGAACAAACAGGGTCAGTGAATGATTCTAAATGTCCAGAAGCAACAAAAACGTCACGTGGAAGTATTTGTGCGCCGTCGATGAGGATCATTTCATCTCTTCTAATCAATTCCCTGATTGCAAAGTCCAAAAACTTCTTCTTTAATAAAGATCCCAATGGTCCAAAGTCCCAGAAGCCGCTCGGTGCTGTCGAGTAAATTTCTGCTGTAGGGAAGAAGAAGCCATATTGTAATGCGTATTTTGTTAATTTCTCTATTGACATTTCCTTGGATCGCATAGGATCTCTCTTATTTAAATTTAGTCATAATGGAGGTGTCTTACATGAAGAAGGGAAAAAGGGAGAGGTAAAGAGGGAGGGGCTAACCGGGAGGACACCATCGTATTTTATGTCTTTCATCTCCCATCTTTTCTCTGCGGTATTTTACTATTTTATCTAGTGCGTCTAACTTTCTTTTGATACTAAAGCCGATTAGGGTTCTGTACCGTAGAAGGCAGCAGCGTCGGATATAAATTTCGAAGATCTTATCTGTCGTTTGGTATATCTTTCTGGTACGGGGATCAACCATAATGTCTACATGCCTTCTTGGTCGTGTCAAGTGGTGTATTCTAAGAAGTTTTAGAACATTCGATACTAGTTTGATTACTTCAAAGTTCGTGTTATACAACAGGACTGCCTTAGAATCTTCATACGCGCCTCCGTCTGCATCAAAGAGCCCTCTAATAGCAGTTGGATATTGTTTCAGTAGTGGGTATATTATTGACGGCTTTCGTTTAATCATGGCTAACAAATAGCCGAGGAAGGTTGAATCATCGTAGTCTAAATCATAGTAGCCTCTTTTATTAAACCTTATATTCGCTGTCGCCCCGCAACATGCTTCGATTTTACGTTTTAAAGTTAGGACGAAATCGGCATCCCTTATATTATTGAAAGATATCTTCGCAGAGTATGTATGCGACTTCATAAGATGGTTGCGGAATTTTTATGTTAGTAAGCGGATGTCTCTTGGTGGTAAGCCAAAAATATACTGACGTCGGAATCCGTCTGAGGTGAAATTCATCTTTCAAAATCTTTGCGAGCTTTAAATATCCATATCCCTTTTTCCTCAGCTGTCTTGCTCTTTTAAACAATAGGTATTTCATTATTGGCGTTGGTGTAACTCGTTTTTCCAGATCGATTGAACGAACATCGTCAACATTTATGTCCAATAACTGTAACCAAGTTTCCATCATCCATTCCTTTTCATAAATATGTTGATCAATAGCCATGAGGATGTCACCTCTCTATCGCGTCAAAGACCTCTTGCCGTCCCCACCAGCTCCCTCCTCCAAAGCTCGATGAACTTCCTCTTCATAGCGGCCCCGAGCGGTCCATAATCCCAGAAGCCCGCAGGAGCATCGCTATAGATCTCGGAGGCCGATGCGAAGAATCCCCTCTCGAGGGCGAGCTTGATGAGCTCCTCGAACTTCCTGCTCACGCCCTTATCCTGCCTAACCTGCATAGCCGGGTCTCGGTTCTGAGCAATCTGCCGTTATATTAGTCTTTTAACCGCTCTTAGCCCTCCCTCTCTGTAACGACGGCCTTGCAGCTGGGGCATATCCCATTAATGCTTACCCAAGAGTCTATGCACCCCTTATGAAATATTGCATCACAGTTGCTGCATCTCATGGCCTCGCCCTCCGGTATGAAGTCAAAGCATATGCTGCATATCGCCTCTGCAACATCCGGCGCCGGGACTATCCTAGTGGTCGCAGGCCTGCTTGGAGCTGCAACCCCAGCTTCCATGAGCTCCGGCCCGGCTGGCGGCATCGCCGTGAATGCTGATGGGATAACCTCCTCCTTTACGGGCGTGAGGAGCGCTAGGGCTCCTACAGCTAGGAGGATGACTCCGGTGAAGGTGGCCGCGAAGAACCCAAGATCAAACCTAGAGTAGCTTGATAGCTCTAGGAGCCAGAACCAGTAGGAGTATATTGGCGAGATCGCGGCGAGGAGGCCTCCCACGATTATCGAGGCCCCCAGAATATTCTTCATCGCCCTAAGCCCCTTGATAAAGTGGATGATGACTACGCCGATGCCGGCCAGGATCCCGCCAACGAGGGACATCATCGTCGCGTAGGGGCTTACGAGGCCCTGAACATACTTCTCAGTGCCATCTATTACTTGGACATACCAGCTTAGGAGGAGTGTAAGGATGTGAATCGCCCCCATAGCCGCTGCGATTGACCCGATCTTATACAGCCTGGACATTACCTCCTCTCTAGTCGTGAGCAACCTCGCACAGGCCCCCTACTGCCTCGGTTCTCCACTAATTTAAGTTTTGTATACTGGATCAGGAGGGCTCCAGCGGTCTATCTTGGCTCTAAGGTAGCTCACGACTTTTTATGTATAGTGTTCGCGAGACTCTCTTACAAATACCATGAGACGTATTATGTTTCAAGAAGACTACTAAAACCTCAACTTCCCTACTTTTTGTCACGCCTAAACCGATCACAAAACCTAAACATAAAAGGGCAAGTCTCTTCTAAATAACGAGTTGATTTGAAAAAGAATGGGGGTGAGGCTG
>CAZWXN010000021.1:0-18292 GCA_964637915.1 uncultured Nitrososphaeria archaeon
TAGACGATCCAGCCGATAAAGTAAGACATAGTGAAAAGCCCCAGTATTGGTGAAAGACCTACACATCCATAAAGCCTAGTCCCAAATAATGTGTAAATTCGATCTAGTGACGGGTCTGGGACCGATCTCTAGGTTTAGTGGAGCCCCGGGCGGGCTTTGAACCCGCGACCTCCCGCTCTCAGACCCCTCTCACGAGGGGATACCAAGCGGGCGCTCTAACCGGGCTGAGCTACCGGGGCGCCTCACCACATCTGAGTATGCCGAAGCCAGAATTTAATGAATTTTTATCTCGCAGCGGCTCCGGGCTGCTTTCTCGGATCGGAGACTGCTAGGAAGAGGTTATCCTTCCTGAATATTGCTTGAACGGCGCCGAAGTAGATATCTGTTCTAGGGTGCATGGAGACCTCCCTAATCTTCCCCAACTTCAGGCCTGCTGACGACAGGGTGATCGAGGCCACGTCATCTACTAGGTCCTCTAGGATTACCTTATCCCCCCTAACATGGATCCTCCCCTCGAGTATTGACGAGATGGGGTCCATGCCCCTTAACAGGTGGTTTGAGAGAACCTGTATCATGGAGGATATTATCCTCACGCCTCCGGAGGCCCCGATTATTATTGATGGTGTATCATCTTTGTCGAGGATTATTAGTGGCGACATGCTGCTTGCAGGCCTCTTGCCGGGAGATATCGAGTTGGGATGACCGCTCTGAAGACTGAAGTCATGCATCTCATCATTTAAGAGCACTCCATGCACCGTTATCCCGGAGCCCATGAAGCATTCGATAGTTTCGGTGAGGGAGACGTATGTCCTGCTCTCGGCATCCGCTATGCTTACTTGGGATGTCCCACCACTATCCCTGACCGGATGATGGGTTATCCTGCCCTCCTCTATGAGCTTGAGAGCCCACTCGACATGATCATCGGAGAGAAGCCTCTCGACGTTAACGTCGTTGAATAATGGGTCGCATATCAGGGAGCATCTCTCGTCGATTATGTGGAAAAGGAGGTGGGCGAGCTCCGGATAATAGCTACTGGCATCAAAGCGCATTCGGGAGAGGATCATGAGAGCCTCTGCCACGAGAACGCCTGAGCCGGGCGGCGGCATCGCGGCGAGCTTAAGCTCCCTGCCACCGAGATCGAGTTCGCATATAATCGGCCTCCTCCAAACCGGGCTATAATGCGATAGATCCGCCGATGATAGGAAGCCATTATTGCTGGAGAACACCTTGTCGACTTCATCCGCGAATTCACCATCATAGAAATAGTCCACATCACCCTCAATCATCTTCAGTGTCTCCAGCAGTCTCGGGAAGGTGATCTCAGAGCCCTCGGGATAAACCCCTCCATCCTTGAGAAATGTTGCACAGCTCTCTGGGCAGATTCTGAGCTTGTCCAAGGCCCTATCCAAGTTGGCCCTCATACATGTGTTCCATAAATGGGAGACCCGGCATCGCCTCACATACTCCATGACGGCCTCAATTATCCTGCTCCACCTCATTTCGCCGAGCTCCTGATGTAGTATCCAGAGGCCTTTCAGGGTCCCGGGAGCCGCCACAGCCCTATAGCCGATTGATAGATCATCTTCGCTCCTATACTCTTCTGGCTTAACCTGGAGCGGCGCGGTCTCACGATAATCTAGGGCCCTAAGCCCGGTATCCTCGGAGTATACCAGCGCGAAGCCGCCGCCTCCCAGGCCGCTCCACCCGGGCTCCAGCGCATTTAACAGGAGTGATGTTGCCACAGCCGCATCAATTGCATTACCTTCCCTCTCAATAATCTTGAGAGCTATGGATGATGCTAGGGGCGAGTGCGATGCTATGGCGCTACGGCCCAAGGCGTGTAGGCCCATTATCATCTTCTCATCCTATGCGATGCCAGCTTCTTAAACCATCATTATCCAGCTCGAGGATTAATCCTCTAAGTATCCCTGAGGAGTATTCTGAGCCCGGGTTAAACACGATAGTCCCGCCAACCTTATCATATCCAGGCGACTCGTGTATATGGCCATGCAGCCCCATCAGCGGCTTATACTTCTCGAAGAACTTCCTCACGGACTTACTCCCAACATTAACCTTCTCGATCTCGCCGAGGGAATATACTGGCCTTAGATTCTTATCAAGCTTCGGGGCCACATCTATCGTCGTATTATATGGCGGCGCGTGGAAACAGCATATGATCTTGCGCCAATCCCTATCAACTAGGTCGACCAGCTTCTCGAGCATCCTCCAGAGCTCTCCCTCACCCGCCTCTCTCGGCGTATTCCACGGCGTCGGATTAACATACTCGAATGATATAATGCCATATCCTAGCGGCAGCTCCACGAGCCTTCCCAAGGGATAGATGTCTCTGCTACTCTCCTTCAAAACCTGGTCTATCTCAAATATGTCATCGTTCCCGGGCATGATTATTACCTGCTTATCCTTGGGAATATGCTCCTCCATCATCGAGACCCATCTCGCGATATTCTCCGTTATCAGCCTCGAGAACAGCTTGTCAACCTTCTCGGGATCATTCTTCAACTCATCAACTTCATCCCTAGTGCAGACATAAGGGTATATCCCGGAGTTCATCAACTCGCTCTTCGCCCTCTCCAGCTCCTCGGGCCCATCTATGATATTCGTCTTCCCCCTGAAGGAGTATTGGTATCGCCCTCCTCCAAGATCCACTATCGGGATTATCGCCTTCCCGGTCAAGTCGCCTGAGAGGATCATGATATCCACGTCATAATGCTTTGGGACGGATAGGAATCTCCTGAATACGAGCTCGCTATTATGTATGTCCGCTATGAAGAAGATCTTGAAGGATGTCATCGCCCCTTTCAGCCCGGGAAAGATAAAAATGGGAGGATAAAAAGCTGGGGCTGGGTCGCACTCCTAGGCTGGCGGTATCTCGCTAAATATCTTCCTGACTTCTATGCCCCTCTTCTTATTCACCCAGCTATAGTAGGCATAGAGGGCTACAGCCAGTAGAGTCCAGCCTATCATCCAGAGTGGTGAGACTAGTGTCGGGTCCTTGGCAACCTCCTGCAGGCCAAGTACTAGAAGCGCAAATGTCGCGACCACCGCTGCTCCTCCGACGATGGATACGACGGGGATCTTTCCAATGGTTCCAGTATAGCCTTCCTTGAATATCTCAGGCCTCCTATACGGCATGATCGTTGTGGCTATCGCCGAGAAGAACCACCTGACGGTCACTGCCGTAACCGCGGTTACCATGTAGAAGAGCGGCCCATACTCGGGCGATGCTAGGACGAATATCATCGCTATGGCGCCGGCCATCACCAAGATTATTGACCAGTGTGGCGTCCGGAACCTTTCATTGACCTCTGCGAGCTTCTCGGGAAAGAATCTATCAAATGCGAGGGCGAAGGCGATTCTTGAGGGCACCATCATGTAGACGGGGATGCCGTTCATCACCCAAAGGGGCACGGCGAGGGTTATTATCACGGCGAGTATCGGGGCCCACCCCCCGAAGAGCGATGCTATGAAAACGGCCCAAGTCGGCGTCTGGACAGGATTGATCGTGAGCTGGCTGTAAGCTGCCTCGGTATTCATCACGTAGTTATAGGCCGAGAAGAACTCTCTGAGGCCTAGAAGCGTCAAGGATGATATTGAGAGATAGTATGCGAAGACGAGTATGATTGCGCCGACGACTCCTAGGAGGAAGTTTCTCTTCGGCCTATCTATCTCGCCAGCCATATAGTTGGCGAACTCAAGACCCCAGAAGGCATATGCCGAGACCACCAAGCTGAGCGAGAGCGTTACCCCGAGCGACCATGGGCCTGGCCAGCCCCATGCAGATGGATCGCCAGTGAATGATGCAATATGCTCCTTCCAGCCCATCGCCTCCGCAACCCTCATTATCTCATCATAGGCCCCAGCACCATACGTCATATCCCATAGATGCTTGATCTGAGTGGGTGATAACGTCGCCGCATATACTGCCCCAGCTACCGTAGATATTCCGGCTGCCAGCGCTATTACGAAGAGCGCGTTAACCACGTACTTGTAGACCTTGACGCCGAGCAGGCTGATAACGCCGAATACCAGCACATATATGATCCCGATGACAACGGATGCTGTTACATCTGTGGAGAGCCATTCTCCCAGCGCAACTAGGCCGCTATTATGAGTTGCGAGGCCTATCTGGATTATGGCACTGCCCCAGAACCATGCCATGAAGAAGGATAGAGCGCCGACGATCCAGATATGGACGCCGAAGACCAGCAATGCCTCCACGTATCCGAGTAGCGGGTGGAGTATCCTCGAGATACCAACATAGTCTGATGCTGTCCTGGGCATGGCCATGGTTAGCAGGACTACCGCGAAGGCGGCTAGAACCATTATAGTCCCGCCGATAAGCATCGCTAGCGGTATATTCGCTCCCGGAGCCTCATAGCCCTGCCTAGCCGTAAATAGGTAGAAGCCATCAGCTATGACATAGTTCGCCGCCATAGCCATCACGGAGAAGGCACCGATCTCCTTAACCAGCCCCGAAGTTTTCCTAACAAAAACTATCTCGTCAGAGCTCACGATTTTGAGCCGCCGCCACCTATATATAAGAATTTTATTAAAAAACCCGGTGATCTCAAAAGATTCTTCACGGGGGAGCCATTCTCCTTAAAAGTTAATTAGCTCGCTTAGGAAAAGGTGATCATTATGGGTAAGCTGGAGGAGGTTATTGAGGCTGCTAGGAGGAATAACATCCAGCTTGTCAGGTTCATCTATGTTGGGCTTGATGGTGTTTTAAGGGCGAAGGCATCATACATTGATGAGCTCGAGGATCAGCTTGTTCACGGCATAGGGTTGACGATGGCGATGCAGTCCTTCACAGCCCTAGACACGATCCTAGCCGAGCCGAGATTCGGGCCCGAGTCGGAGGACATCTTCCTAGTCCCGGATCTCGAGACATTCTCCCCGATATCATACTCTCAGGGACAGGGTAGGGTAATCTGCGACATGAGGATGAGGGATGGGAGTGAGTGGGGCTTCTGCACGCGCAGCCTCCTGAGAAGGCTCCTGGGAAGATATCGGGAGGAGCTTGGGCTGATCTTCCAGAGCGCCGCCGAGATAGAGTTCTACATTCTGAGGCAGGCGGCCTTGGATAGAGTCGAGCCCGTGGACTGGGCCAAATGCTTCTCAACAGTCGGATACGATACTCTAGGGGACATCGCCCTAGAGATAATTAATGCTCTTAAGGCTTCCGGGATATCCGTCTCGAGGTTCATCAAGGAGTATGGCCCGGGGCAGCTGGAGATAGTCATGAAGCATAGAGAGGCTCTAAGGGCTGCTGATGATGTGGTGGTTTTGAGGGATGCGGCGAAGGGCGTTGCGGCTAAACACGGCCTAGTAGCCACATTCATGGCGAAGCCATTCGACTGGCATGCGGGAAGTGGAATGCATCTCCACATAAGCGCCCTAGACGAGAAGACCGGGGGAAATGCGTTCTACGGCAAGAACGATGTAAGAGGGCTAAGCCTTTCCAAGACAGCATACCACTTCATAGGCGGAATACTGCTTCACATGAAAGCCCTATCAGCGATCGTAGCCCCAACGATAAACTCCTATAAGAGGCTGATCCCAGGCTCCTGGGCGCCATCAAACATATGCTATGGATACAATAACAGGTCGGCGGCAATAAGGGTGCCGACGACTAGGGCTGGTAAGGAGGAGAGCAATATCAGGATAGAGTTCAGGACGCCGGATCCCGCGGCAAACCCCTATCTAGCCCTAGCGGCCACAATCGCGGCGGGGGTGCATGGTATCAGGGAGGAGATCGACCCAGGAGACCCGGTGAACGTTGATGCCTACAAGCTCTCCGCGGAGGAGAGGGCTAGAAGGAATATAGAGCTCCTCCCAAGAAGCCTTGACGAGGCATTATCATACCTCGATCGAGACAGCTACCTTAAGACGGAGCTCGGCCCAGACCTCGTGAACGAGTATATCAAGATTAAGAAGGTTGAGTGCGATTCATATAATAGATATGTGAGCCCATGGGAGATTAGGAACTATGTCCCAGTATTCTAGGATGAGGGAGATCCTGAGCACGCTGAAGGATGTTGATGCTGAGAAAATACTTCAGAGCATCGGAGACAGGATAAGGGTATACCCGACGCCACGCTACCTCGAGATCCATAGGGAATATCTCAGCGAGCTTGATCAGAAGGAGAGTCTTTGTGGGGCGTTCGCCGCCGCCTATATTCTAAGAGGTCTAGGATACAGGTCTCATAGGGGCGAAGCAGTCGACCAAGATTATGTCGCATACATAGCGAGGGTGAATGTCGATCCCCGTGATCTGGAGAAGTTGAAGAGGCTTAAGCTCGAGGTGGTGAGGCTGCCGAGGGAGAAGGCGGAGGAGATTATGAGGAGGAATAGGGATATCTGGTATAAGTTTGATGATCTTCCGACGACGCTGAAGCCGCATGAGCTCGGCGCGAGCCCCGAGGGCGTCATCCACGCCATACATGAGATAAGCATGTCAGAGCTGAGAGCAATCCCCGTGAAGACGGTTAGCAAGATGGAGGGCGAGCTCCTAACAGAGGACAAGATGATGGACCTCCTAGACATTATTAGAAGATCAGGGGAGTATGATGCTCAATTCATACTAAACTTGAACACGAGGCATCTACTCGACTCGGAGAAGATTCCAAGGCTCTCGGAGAAGCTCCTCCTAGGAGAAGAGTTCCAGGAGATTTTCAGGGAGAGCGTCGGGCACTATATTGGATGCGGCGGCCTAATCGAGGTCGATGATAGATGCTTCCTGATACTCAGGGAGACATATAGGAGGTATGGTGTCCACTTGCAGCCGGCTGAGTATGTGAGGAGGGCGCTTCTAAGAGGGGATGGGAGGGAGGGGGGCATAATAATCGTGGCCCCCGCGAGCCTAGAGGGGAAGGTTAGGGGGATGCTGCTAAATAGGGGATTCAGGCTCGAGATATGGGATAATGGAAGCCCATTTATCCCATTTACCAGCCAGCGAACCTCCTAACACTCTCCCTATCCACCCGATCCTTCTCCACATCATCCAGCGCCTTCTCGAAGATCTCCAGCGCCCTATCCACATCCTCGATGCTAATTGTTAGGGGCGGCGTAATCTCCACCACGTTGGAATATGTCCCTACATATGTTAAGAGAAGGCCGAGTTCATAGGCCCTATAGACGAGAGAGGCGGCTTCAAACGTGGCGGGCGTCTTCGCCCTATGATCCCTGACGAGCTCAACACCGAGGATCATTCCCATCCCCCTGACATCGCCTATCAATTGATGCCTCTCAGCGATCTCCCTAAGCCTCCCAAGGATATGGTTGCCTATCCTAGAAGCCCTCTCTAGAAGCCCATTTCTCTGGATGACGTTTATCGTGGCTAGCGATGCCGCGCAGCTAACAGGATGAGCGCTGCTCGTGAATAGGTGAGCCGCTAGCGCCGCATCCATTATCTCCGCCCTCCCAACCACGGCGCTGAGCGGGAAGCCCGAGGCCATAGGCTTGGCCATCGAGATAACATCCGGGGCCACGTTAAAGTGCTCGACAGCGAAGAACCTGCCAGTCCTCCCAAATCCAACCTTAACCTCATCCACGACCAGGCTTATTCCCCTATCCCTACACATTCTATAGAGCGTTGGAATGAATTCTGGGGGCGGGACAATCACACCACCATCACTCTGCACGGGCTCGACAATCACGGCGGCCAGGTCCTCGGCGGGAGCATTCTCGATAACACTGTTCTCCAAGAAGTCTAGGCATAGTAATCCGCACTCGGGATAAGTTTGTTTAAACGGGCACCTATAACAATATGGGTAGGGCGCCTTCACGACATTCGGGAACCCGATGAACCTGGTTAGCGCCTTATGCCCTGACAAGCTTAATGCGCCCATCGTCTGGCCATGATAAGATCCCTGGAATCCGAGCATCCTCCTTCTGCCGGAGTAAATCGGCATGATCTTGTAGATGAGCTCGTTTGCATCAGAGCCCGTTAAGCCAAACCATACCTTCTTCTCGAAATTCCCAGGCGTTAACTCCACGAGCCTTTCAGCAAGCTCTATCGCGACGATATTCGGGAAGCTCGTGTGAGAGGAGAAGATCAGCCTCTCCAACTGATTCTTCACGGCCTCGATAACCTCCGGGTGATTATGCCCAAGATTCACCACCGCCCACTGCGATGAGAAATCAATATACTCCCTGCCATCCACGTCAAAGACCCTAGACCCCGAGGCCCTCTCCACTACGATCGGGTAAAACCTTATGCCGATAACCCTCCCAATTACGCGCTCCTCCCTCCCAAGATATTCAAGCACCCTAGACATAACAATAGGCCAATCTCTAGGGGATATAAATCTCTGCGAAAGGCCGGAGATGGGGATGGGAAACCCCAGAATCCGGCTGCTTAAAAGTTGAGAAGCCGGCCTAGGCTCCGCCTCACGGGCCCGGCCATCATCCCCTTATCCAATGAAGAATATTTCGTAAAAGGGCCGAATAGCTTAAGATTCTTCGGTAGACCAGGGTAAGATTAATAAAAGTCCTATATTGTGAATTGCTAGGCTTAGTGTTGCTGGACGAGTTCTCCTTAAAGGTTTTGAGGACCGCGCTCGAGGTGGTTGAGGCGGCTCAGAGCAAGGGAATTATACTCAGGATTCTCGGAGCGGTGGCAGCCTATCTCCACTGCAGCGAGAACGAGAGAGCGGTCCTGTTCTTCAGGAGTATCGGCAGGGTTGATGGCGGGGCGGTATTCACAGATGTTGACCTCATCGGATATAGTAGGCAGAGGAAGCAGCTAATATCCCTCATGAGGGAGCTCGGCTTCGACGAGAATAGGGCCATAAACACGCTATTCGGCCACAAGAGGCTGATATTCTTCAGGGACGGCGTGAAGGTTGACGTATTCTTCGACAGGCTTGAGTTCAGCCATGATGTCCTCTTTGGGAGCGAGCCGGGGAAGGGCAGACTCGAGCTAGATTACCCAACCATAAGCCTAACAGACCTGCTCCTAGAGAAGCTCCAGATCCACCAGATAAACAAGAAGGACATAATCGATGTCATGGCGATCCTAATGACACATGAGGTTGATAACGCCGATGGGCGAGAGGTAATACATGCTGGATACATCGGACGCATATTATCAGATGACTGGGGATTCTGGTATGATGCCCTCGAGAACCTAAGGAAGATCGAGAGCTTTGCGAGCAGGTTCAGGAATGAGGGCGTGATAACAGCCGACCAGCATGAGAGGATAATCCAGAATATCGAGAAGCTCAGGCTCGCCATAGAGAGCTCTGAGAAGACGAAGAACTGGGTTAAGCGTGCCAAGATAGGAACATCCAAGCCATGGTATAGAGAAGTGGAGGATCTCAGCCTCTAACAACATCATCCAAGGGATATGCGGCTTAGGATGTGGGCCGCGTAAAGTTCAGCCTATCTATCACGGCATAGGGCGCGTAAATCGGCGTATCAACCTCCCACCAGAGTATCCAATAGCGCTCCCCGCTCATCTCCCTGATATTCTTGAAGACGCGCACGATGTTGTCGCTTATCCTCAGACCCTTCACCGCTCCATCTATTCCACCTTTCCTTATTCTCAGAATCGCGTCTCTCGGGATCGTGGAGAAGTCGCCGGTCCGATAGTTATGATACCGGAGATACCAGTCGTTTGTGACAAATATGCCATCATCTATGCTCGAGATCAATTTGTCGAGGCTACCGCTCCCACCCTCAACTATGAGGTTGAAGGGATGTGGGACTATTAAGCCCGCATTCGCCGTGGTCTCTGTATTGAATTTCTTGGCTGTTGCCGAGTTATGGAGATAGGTCTTGAGGACGCCCCTCTCGATGAGAACGTTCCTCCTCGTTGGCAGGCCCTCATCGTCGAATGGCCTCGCGCCGGGCGTCCCGGGGATAGTCGGGTCATCGATTAGCGTGAACTTCTCCGATGCAACGTTCTCGCCGATCTTATCAGCGAGGAATGAGAGGCCGGACTCCACGTGGAATGCCGAGTCATGTTCTCCAAACTCCTCGACGAGGTTCGCGAAGGTCATAGGGCCTAGGAGCGCCTCATATGTCCCGGGCTCCACCTCTGTGGGATTCACGGCCATTGCCGCCAGCTCGCCCGCCCTCTTCCCAGCCTCCTCGGGCTTAAAGTCCTCCCGCCTAGCCGCTATTGAGACGAAGTGGCCGGCAGCATTATCAGATACAAGCGCCCGGATCGAGAGCTCTATCATGGAGTCCTCATAGCTTCCACCAGCATCACCGCTCGTCAATAGCCAGGTCTTCCCACGTGTATAGACAAGGCTTCCCGCAGCCCTCTCAGCTCCAGCGGATAAGGCGGCGTTTATCGCGGCATTAACCGAGTCAACCAGCATATCCGGGTCTCCACGCATCTTAGACCCCTTCAGGAGCTTTTCATCGTACCTGAATGGCCCCCTTGGTAGCGGAGCATACGTATCTGAGGGTGGCGCAAGCCTCGCTAGCTGGATGGCGTGTTCTAAGGCTTCTCTCGCCCTCTGCATGTTGAGGCCCTCGATCGAAGTCGCCGCCCTCTTCCCCTCAATCGCGACAAATATATTGATGCTGCCAACAATGCGGCTCTCAGCCGATACAATCATATTGTTGGCGAACTTTATCATGTGCTCTCGGCCGACATAGACCTCCGCGACAGCATCGGTCGCGCCGCTCTTAAGAGCCTCCGAGACAATATGTTTACAGATCTTCTCCGGCTCCAAGGTCCGCAGATCATCCGCGAGTCTGAGAAAATAAAGATTGCGCGAAGAGGATTAATGTGAGACGCGAATACTCTTTGCAGGAGAGCTGTTGGGAGGATCATTTAATGATGTTACTGAGCTGGTGTTAAGCCGTCTTGAGGGCGAGAGCGCTAGTGTGAAATCCATAAGCCTTCATGGAGCAATAGCTCTTGGCTACGAGAATGAGCCCTACCATGTCCTAGTCGTCTTGGAGGGCGATGCCCCGCCAAGGTTTCAGAGAATTAAGGAATGCGTTCAAGCAGATCTAGTGATTACTGTTGGCGAGATGGATCTTGAGGGGGATTGCGCGGATGAGAAGCTCGGCGGGGCGGTAGCATCGCTTCTACTCTTCCCATATAAGACCGCGTTGGGGGGCAAGGTCTTAGACGCTGCGGAGGTGAAGTATAAGAGGCATGTGATCTTGGAATCGCTTCAGAACCTTATTCTCGATTATCGGCTCGCCTCAAGCCACCTCCTGATAAGGGTGGAATACTTCCTCTTTGACAAGCTCAGGAAGCTCTCCGCAATCCATCTACCGGTGAGAAGGCTCGTGAAATCCTGCTTTCATGATCACTTGTCCGAGTCTCTTAGGCTCGTCCTCCCCGGATATAAGCGAGCCCTAGGTGATCTCATCTCCCAAGGCATCCTGGTGAGAAGGGGTGAACGCTACTCGCCAAGCGAGGAATATGTGCTCTCAACATTATCCAAGTCATCTGCATTCCTAAAGCTCTCGAGGGAGCTGGAGCACTCCTTCAAGCTATATCTCAGTGCGAGCCTATCATCACCTATAGAGCCTCTTAGGGAGCTTGCACTCGACCCGAGGATCCTTAGGCCCGTGAAGCTCCCGGAGCCATCGAGATATGTTGAGAGGGAGACGGCGTTAGGCCCCCAGCCCCTCCACGTGGAGCTAGGTCTCAAGGACTTCGTCGAGACATTCTACGGTGTTGAGCCCGAGAAGATCAGGATCAGGAGGGCGGCGAGCGTCCTCAACTCCGCCTACATAATCGAGTTCCCGATAGATGGCTCTCGGATGAGGATCTTCGCGAAGAAGTATCTCAACTGGACGGATTTCAAGTGGGTGGCAGCATGGCTATGGGCTATCGGCGTCAAGAACTTCTCCCTCCTCGCCTCCATCAGGATGGGCAATGAGATATACTTCGTGAACAAGCTTATGGAGCTCGGTTTCAACACTGCCGAGATACTACACGTGAACTGGTCTGGGAGAATATTGTTCCAGAAATTCATTGAGGGAATTGATCTAGCAAGAGTTCTAAGAAATTCTCCCGACGAGGCTCTTGCTGCGCGCGGCTGGGAGATTGGCGCGCTCCTCGCCAAGCTTCACGAGAACGGCATATGCCTCGGAGACTGCAATCCATCAAGCTTCATCTTCGCTGCCGATAACAGGATCTATATCGTCGACCTGGAGCAATGCTCCTATGACGATTCATATGCATGGGATCTGGCTGAGCTACTCTACTACTCAGCTAGATATCTGAAGCCCGAGCAGGAGGACCTCTTCTTCTCTGGCGTGATCGAAGGATATACGGAAGTCGGGGACATCAAGATTGTCGAAGAGGCGATGGACCCGAGATATGCAAGAGTCCTAACGCCCCTCATACTTCCACGAACCCCATCAGAGTTCCGGGAGAAAATAATGCGGCTGGCTGGGAGATGAGCGGGAGAAGGGTAATCGAATACAGGATAGGCTCCGAGACAATAAGAATAATGATTGATCGTAAGGTGTATATGCCGTCGGCCGCGACGCTCTGCCTAGCTAGGAACCTGCATGTGGAGAGGGGGTCTAGGGTGCTGGATCTCGGGACTGGCTCGGGCTTCCTAGCAATCCTCGCATCCAAGCTCGGCGCCGGCGAAATCGTCGCCACGGACATCTCACCTAGAGCTCTTCAAGCAGCTAGGATAAACGCGATGCTAAACTCCGTGTATAACGTAGATTTCAGGCTAGGCTCCCTCTTTGAGCCGGTTAAAGGTGAGACCTTCAACCTCATAATCTCGAACCCGCCGATGACGCCCTCAAAGAATCCCCTACCACGCTATACATGGGGAGGACCTGATGGCAGGGAAGTCCTTGACAAGGTTATCCGAGGAGCGCCAAGCCGCCTGAAGAGCGGCGGCCGACTAATAATCCCGGTAATCTCACTTGTCGGAATAGGGAGGACTTATAGACTGATGATAGACTCCGGGTTCAAGATTAGGGTGCTCGACTACTTGGTGCATCCATTTGGAAAGAGGCTCATGAAGTTACTAGACTACCTTTCAAATCTTCCAGACGCGGATTATGTATATGATTCATGTTGGAGGCCTTGTTGGAGGCTCCTAGTCTTCGAGGGGGTTAAGAGCTGAGTATCTCACTGGCCGCCTGCTTGAACCTCTCGAGCCCGTCGATTATATGATCCTCCGTGACGGAGAAGCTCATCCTAACATATCCCTCGCCATAGGCTCCTAGGGCGGTTCCATGTAGGAAGGCGACGCCATACTTCTCTATCAGCATCATCACAAACCTCTCCGTATCCATTCTCAGCTTGTTGAGGAGCTTGCTGACATCTATCATTATATAGAATGCTCCCTTCGCCTTCGCGAACCTTATCCCTTCAATCTCCGAGAGCAGCTTAATCGCGATATCCCTCCTCCGCTCATAGCCTCTCTTCATCTCATATACGGGCTCCTGGGGCCCTGTGAGGGCTGCGAGAGCAGCCCACTGGGATATGGAGCTCGGGCATGAGGTCATCACGTTCAACAGCTTGAACACGGTCGTCATCAGCTCCTCCGGTATAAGCGCGTATCCAATCCTCCATCCCGTCATCGCATATCTCTTGGAGAATCCATCCGCTATTACCAGCCTATCCAAGGACTTCTTGATCGAGAGCGGTGAATGATGCTCCTCGCCATCATAGAGGAATGGCCTATAGATCTCGTCGGAGAGTATGTAGAACCCGTGATCCTCCGAGAGGTCCACGAGCGCCTTGACATCATCCTTCTGCATTGTGGAACCGCATGGATTATGCGGCGTATTAATCACGACGAGCCTCGTCTTTGGGGTTATAAGCTCCGCAATCCTGTTAACATCAATCCTAAACTCATCCTCTATGGTGAGTCTATATGGTATGGGCTTGGCCCCTGCAAACCTGGCCGCGGCCTCATACTCCGGGTATCCGGGATTCGGGTAGAGGACCTCATCACCCTCCTCAAGTATGGAGAGCATTGATGCGAGGATCGCCTGCTTGCACCCATTCGCCACAACCACATTCTTCTCCCAATCTATCTCGACGCCATAATCCCTTTTCACGCTCTCAGCTATCTCCTGCCTCAGCTCCGGGATCCCGGTCGTCGGCGTATAATGGGTTTTTCCATCTTTCAAAGCCTTTATCGCCGCCTCCTTGATATGCTCCGGGGTATCATAGCCCGCGTCGCCGATCTCTAGATGGGCGACCTTCCTCCCCGTGGCCTCGACCTTCTTGGCCGCGGCTAGGACCGCGAAAGCGGCTTCAGCCTCCACTCCATGAAGTCTCCTAGGAACCTTATACCCCACCATTTTTAGAAATGAGACGGAAATTGATCGCATAAAAAGTTTAATCGCGGGAAGCCCTGAAAAGCGGCGGGAAATTGAGCGATCAAGATGTTCTCCAAGGATACTCAGGCGAGGTTCGAGTCCTCCTAGAGAGAGCCGGCGTAGAGGTTGGAGATGAGGTGGAGATCCAGGCGGGAGACGAGGTTTACCGCGGGATATTAATGTCGAGATACGAGCTCGCGGATCCCGGATACATAGTCGTAAAGCTCCCGAATGGGTATAATGTCGGGATAAGCGCCTCTAGGGTTACCTCGATAAGGAGGGTGGCCCCAGCGGCTAAGCCGAGGTTCATCCCGCCCCCGAGGCCGCCGCAGAAGCCGGGACTACCAAAAGTCGTGATAGTGAGCACAGGCGGCACTATAGCCAGCAGGATAGATTATAGGACTGGCGGGGTTAGGGCGGCGCTCACCGCCGAGGACCTGCTCTCAATAGTCCCCGAGCTCGCCGAGATCGCGGATCTCGATGCAAGGATCCTTTTCTCGATATATAGCGAGGATATGACGCCGGATCACTGGAACATGATGGCGGCTGAGGCCGATAAGCTGATCAGGGGAGGCGTTGAGGGCGTGGTGATAGCGCATGGAACCGATACCATGGGATACTCGGCCGCGGCGCTAAGCTTCGCGCTCCAGAAGCCCCCGGTCCCGGTGGTCTTCGTCGGCGCTCAGAGATCCTCTGATAGGCCCTCGAGCGATGCGGCCACAAACCTTATTGCGGCTGTCATGGTCGCTGGCCACGCGCCATTCGCGGAGGTCTGTGTCTCAATGCATGCATGGCACTCCGACACCGTGATGGCGATCCATCGGGGAACGCGGGTGAGAAAGCTCCACACGAGCAGTAGGAATGCATTCAAGTCCGTGAACTCAGAGCCAATAGCATATGTCTCCGGGGGCGAGATAAAGATCAATGCAAGGAACCTGAACCCGCGTGGATCGGGAGACTATAGGTTTGAGCCAGGATTCTCCAAGGATGCCGCTCTCATCAAGTTCTACCCGGGGATGCCGCCTGAGATCCTAGAAGCAGTTCACGATCTCGGAATTAGGGGGATTATATTGGAGGGGACGGGCCTAGGCCATGTCGCCAACAAGCTAATCCCAACGATAAGAAGGCTTGTGGATGAGGGCGCCTTCATCGGGATGACGTCGCAATGTATCTTCGGCAGGATAAACATGAGAGTCTATGATACGGGGAGATACCTGCTTAAGGCCGGCGTCGTGCCGCTCGATGACATGCTTTCCGAGACCGCTTATGTGAAGCTATCATGGTGTCTTGCTAGAGCACGCGACTTGGAGGAGGTGAAGAGGCTCATGCTCACGCCGATTGCAGGCGAGCTGGGCGAGAGGAGCATGCCCTCGATCCGGGAGGCGGCTGCACCATGAAGATCGACTATAGGGAGATCGGCCTAAAGGTTGGCTTGGAGATTCATAGACAGCTTGATACGCGGCATAAGCTATTCTGCGACTGCCCGACGACGCCGAGGGAGGGCGGCAGGGAGATAATCTTCATCAGGTGGCTGAGGGAGGCTCAGAGCGAGCTCGGCGAGGTTGATCCAGCAGCCCTCTTCGAGTCCCGGAAGCGGAGGATGATAGTCTACCACGCGGACACCGAGAACACGTGTCTCGTGGAGCTTGATGAGGAGCCGCCGCACGACCTGAATAGGGAGGCGGTTGAGATAGCGCTCACAGCAGCGCTCATGATGAAGGCGAGGCCGGTGGATGAGATCCACGTGATGAGGAAGATAGTAATAGATGGGTCGAATACTACCGGGTTCCAGAGGACGTGCGTGATAGCATTGGGGGGAGAGATTGAGGTTAATGGGAAGAAGATTCCAATACAGACGATAACGCTCGAGGAAGATGCGGCTCGGATAATCGAGCAGAAGCCGCATGAGGTGCATTATGATCTCTCGAGGCTCGGGATACCCTTGATCGAGGTCTCGACAGCACCGGTAATAAACTCGCCAGAGGAGGCGTATAAGGTCGCTTATGCCATAGGAAGGATACTTAGGGCAACGCGAAGGGTCAAGAGAGGAATAGGAACCGTCAGACAGGATCTAAACATCTCGATAGCGGGCGGGGCCCTTGTTGAGATTAAGGGAGTCCAGGAGCTAGACCTATTACCAAAGGTCATCGAGCTGGAGGTGATTAGACAGCTCCACCTCCTCAAGATAAGGGATGAGTTGAGGAGTAGGGGGGTGTCTGAGGATGATCTTAGGCAGGAGCCGATAAAGGATGTTACGTACATATTCGCGAAGACCTCATCCAAGATTCTTCGGAGGAAGATTGAGGCGGGCGGCGTTGTTCTGGCGTTGAGGCTTAGGGGATTTGGGGGTCTTCTGGGGCTGGAGGCGGCTCCGGGGATAAGGCTTGGAGCAGAGCTCGCGGGAAGGGCTAGAGCATGGTCTGAGGTCGAGGGAATATTTCATACCGATGAGCTACCCGGCTACGGGATCTCAGAGGAGGAGGTTGCGAGGTTGAGGGAGGAGGTTGGGGCCGGCGATCTCGACGCGATCGTCATAGTCGCGGCTGAGCGGGAGAGGGCTGAGGATGCGCTTGAGAGGGTTAGGGAGAGGGCGATCGAGGCCCTTCATGGCGTGCCATCGGAGACTCGTGGAGCAAAGCCGGATGGAACCACGATATATTTGAGGCCGAGGCCCGGGGCTGCTAGAATGTATCCTGAGACCGATATCCCGCCACTCCCACTACCAAGAGAATATGTTGAGGAAGTTAGGCGCCGGCTTCCACCAAGCCTCGACGAGGTCGCTGAGTGGATCTCGAGGAGATATGGTGTGAGCAGGCAGATTGCTGATGAGCTGATAGACTCGGAGAAGGTTGAGCTATTCGAGAGATTAGTTGGGGAGACGGGCGTCCAGCCCAGCATAGCGGCCTCGATACTCGTAGAGCACATGAAGAGCCTAAGGCGCGAGGGCTATGAAGTAGAGAGGATTAGGGAGGAGGATCTCCTCGAGTTCTTTAGGCGCGTGGCGAGGGGGGAGCTGGCGAAGGAGGCGGCTCCCGAGATCATTAAATGGCTCGCCCAGAACCCCGGCAAGAACTTGGATGACGCGATAAATGCCTTGCGATTAAGAGCCGCCAGTCTTGAGGAGATTAAAGCCCGGATCGCCGAGCTAGTAGAGGCTCATCGAGACCTCGTCAGATCAAACCCTGGGAAGGCGATCTCCGTGATCATGGGCGAGCTCATGAAGACTTATCGCGGGAGGTTTGACGGGGGAAAGCTATACCAGCTCGTCTCCCAAGCCGTGCATGGCCAAAGCGGCTAAACATATCCTTAGAATTCGCGTATGACCGGTGCCCTAAACGTGCCCGAGAATATTCATGAGACCTCATTTTCGCCCGAGTCCCTAAGCCTTAATAGCCTGAAAAGGAAACAGCTTCCTTGAGGCACAGATGACATACAGGCTTAGGATAAAGGTTGGGGGACTGGAGCTGGAACTCGAGGGAGATAGGGAGTTCCTTGAAGCCCGGTTCGCGGACCTAAGCTGGATCGACGCGCTTCTCGAGAGGCTTGGAGGTATTGGGCGGCAGGAGGCGATTAAGACCCCCCAGCAGCAAGTCGTGGCGGCCGCGAGCTTTTCATCCTTCGTCGAGTTCGCGAGCCACGTGAATCCCGAGAAGAACTGGGAGAAGTTTCTAACAATAGCCTACTACCTCTACAGACAGGAGGGGAGGGATCTAACATACGAGGATGTTGAGAAGTATTATGCTCAGGCTAGATGGCCCATGCCGAAGAATATCTGGGATGTAATGTCTCATCTAATCCGCGAGGGCTACATGGAGGATGCTGGGAAGCAGAATGATCGCAAGGTCTTCCGGATATTGAGAAAGGGGATTGAGCATGTTGAAAGGCTCATGAGTGGGGGAGTGGTGAAATATGAGCTCTGAGAGGGTTAGGGTCGTGATCAAGTGCGGCGAGACTGAGGTGGAGTTTGAGGGAGGCTATGAGGAGGTTTGGAGGAGCG
>CAZWXN010000022.1:0-17853 GCA_964637915.1 uncultured Nitrososphaeria archaeon
GCTTAGCTTGGCATAGGGAGAGGTGAGTAGGTGGAACTGCCATTATGCTCCTTCGATCTTAGGACAGGCATCTTCTGCCCCCGATGCTCGGAGAAGCTTGAGAGGGGACTCTATAACGAGCTGGATGTTAGGGTGATGAAGCTCTTCCTCGAGCTCGAGAAGAAGTTCACAAAGCTCCAGAAAGCCGGGTATGTTAAGTCTGTTGATGGAGGAGATACCATATTCGTTATTCTTCGGAGCGGTGATCTGGGGAGGTTTGAGGTGAGGGAGATCGCCCAGCTCAGGAAGATTCTCAGCGATGAGCTTGGAAAACATGTTAGGCTTATCGAGGATAATCCCGATCCGCTGAAGTTTCTGGAGAGCGTCGCGGCCCCCGCCAGAGTCGTCGCCGTCAATAAGATCTGGTTGCCGGATGGCTCCGAGGAGACTAGAGTAATCTTCGATCATGAGAGAAATCTTAAGGTTGGCGAGGGGGCCTTGAAGAAACTGATGGAGGAGGTTAAAGGGATGAAGTTGACAATTGATTTTGAGAGGAAACGTTTCCGGGGACCTCAGAGGAGGGAGGGGGCTCCAAGAGGGGCTATAGCCAGAGAAAGGTCATCGGCCTAAAGCGGACTTAGTCTTTTTAGGAGGATTCTGGGAATCTTGGAGATGGAGAGGCGGCATGTTGAGAAGCCATTATATCGGCGATCTCAGGCCCGGCATGAGCGGCGAGGTCAAGATAGCGGGTTGGGTTGATAGGGTTAAGGATGTTGGCAAGTTTAGATTCATCTGGCTGAGGGATAGGAGTGGGCTCTGCCAAGTAACCGTGCAGAGGGATCAGGGGGAGGTCTATGAGATGGCCTTGAGGCTGGGGCTTCACGACTTCATAGCTGTTAGCGGTATTGTTCTTGAGAAGCCCATTGCAAAGGTGGGCGTCGAGATAAAGCCGACGAGCATAATGATTCTCAGCAAGTCCGATTCCCCCCTACCCCTCGATGTTAGTGGGCTGGTGAAGTCGGGCCTATCCACCCGCCTAGATTGGAGGCCGATAGATCTCAGGGATCCCAGAAACATGGCCATTCTCAAGATCCAGGCGGCTCTCGTCCGGGGAATGCAGAGATACCTCGACTCCAATGGCTTCATCCAAGTCTTCACGCCATGCTTAATCGGCGCAGGATCTGAGGGTGGTGCTGAGCTCTTCGAGGTCGATTATTTTGGGAGGAGGGCTTATCTTAGGCAGGATCCACAGCTTCATAGGCAGCTTCTCATGGTGGCAGGCCTCGATAGGATATATGATCTCGGGCCGAGCTGGAGGGCTGAGCCAAGCCACACCCCGAGGCATCTCTGCGAGTATCGGTCATGCGCCGTCGAGCTATCATTCATAGAGAATGAGAGGAATGTGATGATGGTTGAGGAGGAGCTTGTGGCCGCCGGGATAAAAGAGGTCGTCGAGACATGTAAGAGCGAGCTTAATCTACTCGGGGTCGAGTTGGAGGTTCCCAAGAGGCCATTCCCCGTCCTCGAGTTCCCAAAGGTCTATGAGATCTTGGAGGATCTTGGGAAGAGGATTCCATGGGGGGAGGATCTCGACCGGGAAGCTGAGAAGCTTCTTGCGGAATATGTGAAGGAGAACTATGACCATGACTTCTTCTTCATCAACAAGTTCCCGTATAGGGTTAAGCCCTTCTACGTGATGAAGGAGGATGGGACCGAGTGGGCGAGGAGCACGGACTTGATAGGCGGCGGCCTCGAGCTGAGCTCCGGCGGGCAGAGGGAACACCGCTACGAGAGGATAATCCAGCAGATCGGGGAGAAGGGGCTGAATCTAGAAGACTTCAAGTGGTTTACTGAGCACTTTAGATACGGCGCACCCCCTCACGGGGGATTCGCGATCGGGATCGAGAGATTGACTATGGTGATCCTAAGGCTTGAGAATATCAGGGAGGCGACGCCATTCCCGAGAACGCCTGAGAGGCTTCTACCCTGAAATCCTCACCATCCCGCTTCACGAGGACGTAAACCTCGTCCCTAACATCCTCGGCGACTTGCAAGGGCTCGAGATACCAGTTCCCGAGATGCTCCTTGAAGAGCCTTAGTAGGAGTGGCTTAAGCTCGATCCTCTTCTTCAGGAGGGTTATGATGATTGTGCCGCGTGAGACCCTTGCCATCTCCCTCACCGCCCGCTCCGGGTCAAGCAGGTGGATCACGGTGAAGCATGCTGTTAGATCGGCGGCGCCGGATCTTATCGGGAGCGCATGCGCATCAGCCTGTATCACCATCGCGCCAGGAGACCTATCCCTTGCAACTCTCAGCCTATCAGCATCCAAGTCTATTCCGATATAGATGTGGCGGAGGTCCAGCATCTCCAGAAAGCGGGTGAGGAGGCCTGTAGCGCAGCCGACATCGAGCACGACCGGAGGCCTCCTAGAGGGCTGGGTAAATCTCCCGAGCGCTGCGGCATATTTCGCGACCTGCTCCTCGCCATAAAGCTCATCATAGCCCTCCGCTGGGACGTCGTAGAGCGGCTCCCCGTCGCCCATGCCCCAAGATAATCATTAGAGCAAGGATAATATCTAGGATTTTCCAAGGATCTCTTGCCGGCGATGATGAGTTTGCCGAGTTCGGAGCGGTGAAGTTAATAGGCCCTCGCCGAGCCGGCTTTTCACACTTCGACCCTGAACTCTATGGGCTCGCCGGTCTCCGGGCTAAGTCTCATCGCGACTTTGACGAGCCTTCTCCTCCGCCCATCCCTGATCCGCAGATCTAGCCTGACATTCCATAAGCCGCCATGCGTGCTCGGCTCGAGCGCTATCGAGTCCACCCAATACTTCTCGATCTTGGCTCCAAGCCTCTTCTCGGCCTCGCTTAGCGCCAGCCTCTCCGCCCCCTCCCAAGAAACTATCCTCATACCCGCCCACATCCTCTTTTCTTGGATAGACTACTCGGATCTTAAAGCTTGAACTGGGTCCATCCTAGCTGCTTTCACCGCGGGGTATAGCCCCGAGAAAACCCCGACGAGGATGGCGAAGAAGAAGCTCTCTAGGATGAGCTCCGGCGTGATCACGGGCGTGTATGAGATTTGAAGCGCCTGGGCCATGGATGTGCTGGCCTCCCTCACTTGAAACATTCTCGCGAAGACGTCTCCTAGGAGGAGCGATGTCGAGATCCCCAGCACTATTCCAAGGATCCCTCCTATAGCCCCTATCAGGGCTGCTTCTGCTAGGAAGACTGCTGCCACATGCTTCTGCGTGAAGCCTAGAGCCCTTAGCACACCAATCTCCCTAGTCCTCTCCATCACGGACATTATCATCGTGTTCATTATACCTATGCCAGCAACAATAAGCGAGACGCTCGCAACAATAAGCATGAATATCGAGAAGTTGGAGATTATCGCCCTAACATTCCTGACTATCGTGAGGGGGCTTATTATCTCTATATCGCGGCCGTAAATATCCCTCAGCATTTTTATCAGGGGCTCGACGGCATCCGGGGAGCTCGCGACTATCACTATCGCCGGATAGTATTTTGAGCCGAACATGTTCCTCGCCGCCTCCACAGTCGCGAGGATGCTGTTATCAACGTCTAGATAGGGCGTTGAGCCGAACTCATTGTATATCGCGCCCACCATGAATGTTTTAGTCTTGACTGATTGGCTGCCTTGGAAGAGTATGGAGACGGATGAGTAGAGCCTTATGCTCTTGCTCGGGTCGTCGGGCGGGTATGCGACCTTATAGCCCAGGGCCACGACAGCGACATCAGCCGGCTGGAGTGGCTCGCCCTCAAGCAGCTCCAGGTCCGGGAGTATGAGCTTGATCATTCTAGGATCTGTTGCGAGGAAGTTAACCTGCCTCTCGATCGAGCCCGACTTCAATATCACCCTCGTGAAGTAGAATGGCGCTGTGGCCCTTACTCCAGGAAGCCTCGAGAGCATGATCACATCCGTGTCCGTGAACTTTACCGAGCCCCCGACCGGGATTATCCAGAGGTTATTGCTACCGATCTTCGACAGGACCTCATTGAGGAAGTTGTCAAATCCGCTGGTATTCGATATAAGTGTTATGATCGCTAGTATGCCTATCGTTATCCCGAGTATCGTGAGGATGCTCCGCGTCTTCCTATCCTTGAGACCCTTGAACGCGTACCATAGGATGTCACCCGGCCTCAACCCTTCTCCGCCTCCTCGCGAGATACACTATGATCACGACCAGTATTATTATCGCGATTACTAGGATCAGCTGGTTCAGCTGGATCTGCGGCAGCTGCTCTCTCGCCGAGGACTCCACGAGCTGCGGCACCTCGACCACCCCCTCCAAGATCTCCTCACCCCTATTTCTTAGTGAGTCTAGGTAACTCACCCTGAGAACCACCCTCACCTCGCCCTCCCCCTTCTCCAAGCGCTCGATGGGTATGTTGAAGAGTATTGGCGCGTTTGGCTCAACATCGCCAAGATAGCTTACCCGGCTTGATGCGAGGTCGCCGCCGACGACCTCTATCCTCGTGTATGACGCCTTCTCGGTTCCCTCATTCAATATCCTCCCAATAAGCAGGAGATCCCTGCCCATTCTCTCAAGCGATATCTCCTGGAGCTTGATGTCTATTATCCCCTTGACGTACATTCCGATCAGGTGGTTCTCGCTCCTAATCCAGCCCCCGGACTCCTTGAAGCTTACCTCGACTCTCAGGTTGAATGGCTCCCCTATCGTTGAGCCTGATGCGGTTTCGGACGGCGCATAGACCTTGAGGCTTAGCGTCGTCCTCCCGCCCTCCCCCAGCTCAGGTATATTCCATGTCGTCGGCCCGATGAGCGTCACCCAGCCAGGTGTCGGCGCTATAGTCACCGTTATATCCCTGAGCCTCTCGCCCGAGATATTTTCTATCGTTATATTTATGGGCTCTATCATCCCGCCCCGCACATACTCTCCAGAGTATATCCTCAGCCTATTCCTCCTACTCTCCTCGAGGATTGTTATCGTGATGCCTTTCTCGACAACATGCCTCCCCTCATCATCAGCATATGTTATTAGTACTGGTATGGAGTAGGAGCCACCGGCAGCCCTCTCATTCACCAGAACATCTATCGAGATCCCTTTCTCGGATCCGGGCCCGAGATCTCCGAGCTTGAGCGAGGTTGAGCCGCTTAGAACGGTGAGGGGTGGGCTAGTGAGCCTATTCAGCCCGATCTCCACGTTAACATCTCTCGCGGCCTCGCTCCCACCATTCCTCACGATTATATTCAGTGTCTTGGAGTGCGCGGGCTCCATAATCGGGTTGTCGAGCAATACGTCGAGGAGAACCCCGACGCCTCCGAGCGGCTTAACCCTCACCATAAGCTCATGCGTCTCTACAACTTGCTCTCCATAGGAGTTCTGGTATCTCGCCTCCACGATTATGCTGGCTGGGCCATCCGCCAGCGCCCTGCTCACAAACACCTTTAACGGGATACTTATGGATGAGCCGGGTGCCTGGTTTCCGATGAGATGCCTGCCGCCGCCCTCGAGGAGGGTTAAGCCGGCTGAGACGGATTTCACCCAGATCTCGGCCGAGGATGCATGGGCTGATCCCATGTTCTCCACGGTTAGCTTGAGGTTGACCTCTGACCCCGGCTCGAGGATGCTCGGGCTAATGAATAGCTTGAGGTCGGCCCTGCCCGTGACCCTGAATCTAACCTTGACTATTGTCAGGCTTATCGAGTCCTCATCCCACTCGACGTATCTAAGGGCGAGGCTTGCCTCATGCTCGCCCACCCTAACATTCTCGCCTATGTCTATGAGGAATGTTAGGTAGAAGCGCTCGCCCGACCTGACATGGCCGCTTGTTGAGGGGCTTGTTAGGCGCTCGCCGCTCTTGGAATCCCTGAACCCCTCCGGCAGATATAGTGTCCCCTGGACATACCTGATATCCTTATCCATAGTGTTTATGAGCTCGATGATGAGCTGCGCGTTCCTATCTCCTGGAGCGGCCTCCATCCTCCTGCTGATGCTCCCGAACCAGGCGTCCGAGAATATTATATCGGGGATTGAGCCCGCTGAGGCTGTAAACGGGATGGCGATCGCTGCCAGTAGTAAGCAGGCGAGGATTAGGCTAATTCTCCTCATTCCCCTCATAAATAACACCATCCCTCATTCTCACGATTCTCCTGGCTGGAGCAGCTGTCTCAGGGTTATGCGTTACGACTACTAGCGTTACGCCGAGCTCCCGGTTAAGCCTCGTGAGAAGATCCACGACCTCGGCTGCTGAGGCTGAGTCGAGGTTTCCAGTCGGCTCATCCGCCAAGATTATCCTCGGCCTCGTCACTATGGCCCTGGCAATCGCGACCCTCTGCTGCTCCCCGCCGCTCAGCTCCATCGGCCTATGATTCATCCTATGTGCTAGGCCAACCATCTCCAGCGCCTCCCTAGCCCTCCTCATCCTCTCCTCACCATCAACGCCCTTGATCGCGAGCGGGAGCATGACGTTCTCAAGCGCCGTGAGCCGTGGTATCAGGTTGAATGTCTGGAAGACGAATCCTATGAGCTCGTTCCTCAGCCTGCTAAGCTCCTCATCGCTCATCTTGCTCGGATCCCTGCCCTCAATTAGAACTCTGCCCCTCGTCGGCCTATCGAGGGCGCCTGCCAAGTGTAGGAACGTGGATTTACCGCTTCCAGAAGGCCCCATTACCGCCACGTGCTCGCCTCGCTTAATCTCTATGTTGAGGCCCCTGAGGGCCGGGACCTCCACCTTGCCCAGCCTATAGATCTTCCAGACATTCTCGAACTTTATTGCCGGCTGCTCCAGAGTTCATCACCCCAGCCAGGGTTTTTCAGAGCGCAATAAGTATTTTTTGTAACTCGCGGAGTATTATTACAGGATTTTCGCGATGAGCGGGCAAGAGGAGCTCGTCCGCGCTCTGAAAAAGATTGGGCTAAGCGAGTATGAGGCGAGAGCCTATATCGCTCTCGTTGAGCTTGGCGAGGCGGATGCAAGTGAGGTCTCAAGGAGGTCCGGCGTCCCGAGAACTAGGATATATGATGTCCTCGGTAGGCTTGAGGCAGCGGGGACAATTCAGAGAGTCCTCGGGTCTAGGCCGGCAATCTACTCCGCGATACCACCTGATAAGGCGCTGGAGCCGCTGAGAAGGAAGCTATTCGACGAGGTCTCAGAGGCGATTGATAGGCTGAAGCTCATGTATGCCTCGACAAAGACGATTCCAAGATTCAACATGATCCTGCTCAGAGGCGATAGGGCTTACGAGGCAATAATAGATCTGGTTGAGCAGGCGAGGAGGGATCTTCTCGCGAGGATCTTCTACCTACCTTCAGGCGTGCTGATGGAGCTTGTGGAGAGGCTTAGGGGGCTTAAGCAGCGGAACATCCAAACATACTTCTATATTGATGCGCGTGTTTTGAGAAGGGAGGTCCCGCTAGATCAGCTGGAGGAGATTTTGAAGGAGCTTGGGGGCAGCACCTTCACGGCCCTCGTCCCCCTCAGTTTCATATGCGCTGACTTCGAGAAGTTGCTGGTCCTATATGCCTCGCCGGAGAACCCGGGCGAGTGCTATGGCTTCCTAGTCCATGGATTTGAGGAGGTTGGGAAGATTATCAGGGATCAGCTTGTCGGCGAGCGGGCCTCGCTGGAGAGAAGCTAGCGCGTTGGCCTACTGCATGCTCCTCCTCGCCAAGAGCTTGTTAATCGCGTTTATCATGGCCTCAACGCTGGCCATCACTATATCCTCCCTCGCGCCCCTCGCGGAGACAAGGTTCCCGGTCTCATCCTCAACCTTGACAATTACCTCGGCGATGGCATCCGATCCACCCGTAACCGCCTCGATCCTAAACTCTCGAAGGTTTATCCTAGCGAGGTTCTGAATCACCCTCTGAATAGCCTTTAGTGACGCGTCGACGGGGCCCACCCCAGTCTCCGCCGAGACATACTCCTTCCCGAGCACGTTTAGCTTGACGGAAGATGTTGGTATGACGCCGGTCCCAGTGACTACGACAAGCCCCTCGAGGTTCACGGCCTTCATCCCCTCAATAGGCGCCTCTATCACGGATCTGGCTATCGCGAGTACATCGGTATCCGTCACGGTCTTGCCCTTATCGCCCAGCTCCTTGACCCTCCTGACTATCTCGTCGAGCTGGCTCTCCGTCGGCCTCAGCCCGACCTCCTCCAGCATAGTCCTTATTCCATGCTTGCCCGCGTGCTTGCCCGCCACTATCTTCCTCACTCTTCCGACGAGCTCGGGGCTGAATGGCTCGAAGGCGCATGGATCCACAACAACACCCCTAACATGTATCCCTGACTCATGCGCGAAGGCATTATCACCAACTATCGGCTTATGAGGCTGAAGTTGAACTCCTGTTAGCCTTCTAACGAGCTGGGATGTCGCGTATATCTGCCTCGTATCTATATTCGTCTTCTTCCCATATAGCAGGTTGAGGGCCATGACGACCTCCTCGAGAGCGGCATTCCCAGCCCTCTCCCCTATACCATTCACCGTCACATGTGCCTGGACTGCTCCCGCCTCTATTCCGGCCAGCGTGTTCGCGACCGCGAGCCCGAAATCATTATGACAGTGAACGCTTATCGGGATCTTTACAACTTTCCTCAGCTCCATGATTAGGTCATACATGCGCTTAGGCGTCATGACGCCAACAGTATCCGGCACATTGATCCTGTCTGCCCCAGCCTCCTCAGCGGCCCGGCAGACCTGCTTCAAGAACTCTAGATCGGTCCTCGTGGCATCCATCGGTGAGAACTCGCATATGAAGCCATGATCCTTGACGTATGTTATGTATCTCGTGATCCTCTCCAGCGCCTCCTCCCTACTCACGCCAAGAACGCTTCTCAGGTGTATATCGCTGGTTGAATAGAAGACATGGATGGAGTCCGGCTCGACATTGATCGCCGCGTCCACATCCCTCTGATCGGCTCTTGCGAGAGCACATATTTCAGCCTTGAGACCAGCCTCCCTAATCAGCTTGAAAGCCCTCCTCTCGCCCTCCGATGCAACCGGGAACCCGGCCTCGATCACATCAACTCCAAGCTTGTCTAGCTGTATCGCTATCTCCAGCTTCTGCTCCGGAGTCAAGCTTACTCCTGGAGCCTGCTCACCATCCCTCAGAGTCGTATCAAATATACGGATAATCTCGCTCAACTCTGGAGACCGCCGAGGGCGGGGACTATTAAGCCTTTGCCCCAGAAGTCCTGACCACGCCTATTATGCTCGCCTGATCTCCTCCATCATGCTCGCTATTCTCGCTCCGAGCTCGATAGTCTTGGCCCTGCCCCCGAGATCCGGCGTCAGCACCTCCCCCTCCTCAAGAGTCCTCACAACCGCCTCATTCACCAGCTTGGAGGCATCGAGGCATCTCACATCACCATATCTCGCCGCGAGCCATTCGAGCATCATCGCGGCCGAGAGTATCATGGAAATCGGATTCGCTACCCCCTTACCAGCTATATCCGGGGCGCATCCATGAACCGGCTCGAAGATCGCGTATTTATCACCTATGTTTGCGGCTGGCGCTAGGCCGAGGCCGCCCACAACCTGAGCCGCCTCATCCGATAATATGTCACCAAACATGTTCGTAGTGACTATCACGTCGAATTGTTCGGGCCTTCTTATAAGATCCATCGCCGCGGCATCAACATACATCTCGGAGTAGGCCACGTCCGGGTAATCCTTGGAGACCTCCCTACACGTCTTGGCAAATAGGCCGCATGTAATTCTCATGACATTCGCCTTATGAACCGCTACAACCCTCCTTCTCCTCCGCCGCGCTAGCTCAAACGCGTAGCGCGCTATCCGCTCGCACCCCCTCCTAGTTATCAGCCTAATGCCTATCGCGACGCCGTTAACCTCCCACTCATATCCCTTGTAAAGATCCTCGGTGTTCTCGCGGACTATGACGAGGTCTATGTTGGGCTTGAGGGCCGGGACATTGGGAAGAGATCTCGCAGGCCTTACATTCGCGTAGAGGTCGAACATCTGTCTAAGCCTCACTATCACATCAGCAGCCGTCTCGCCGACAGGCCCCTTCAGGCACGCATGAGAATCTTTTAGGATTTTTATAGTCTCGTCCGGGAGAGGCGTCCCCGTCTTCCTCATGCACCCATCTCCAGCCTCTGCATCCACCATCTCCAGCTCTAGGCCGAGGAGCTCCTCAAGCTTCGAGAGGACTAGAAGCGTTGCTTCAGCCTGCTCCGGGCCTATTCCATCACCACGTATCAGGGCTATCCGGTATCTCATGGCAGGCCGCCGCTACTCAAGCCCCAGCTTCTTCCTCACATATCTTGTGAGGCCGCCGGCGCTTATTATTTCGATGGCAAGCGTTGGGAGGGGTTTTGCCTGAACCCTGATCCCCCTCGTCTTGTTCTCTATGACGCCGCTGACTAGATCTACTGAGAGGATATCTCCCTCGCTCACCTTATCCCTCAAGCTTGCCTCGAGTATCGGGAGACCGATGTTTATCGCGTTTCTATAGAAGATCCTCGCAAAGGACTCTGCTATAACGCATTTAGTGTTTGCGTGCTTCAGCGCTACCGGGGCCTCCTCCCTGCTGGAGCCGCATCCAAAGTTTCTGCCCGCAACTATTATCACGCCTTCTTTAGCCTTTTGTGGGAAGCTCGGGTCCACACCCTCCATCGCGTGCTTTGCCAGCTCTGAGGGCTCCTGCAGGACAAGATACCTCCCGGGGATAATCACATCGGTATCAATATTGTCTCCATACACGACCACCTTGCCCTCAATCCTCATCCCTAATCCACCTCCCTCGGGTCTGTTATCTTTCCCTTTATAGCTGACGCCGCGACCGTTGCCGGCGATGCGAGATACACCCTCGACTTGGGGCTACCCATCCTCCCGACAAAGTTCCTGTTAGCGGAGCTTACGCAGACCTCATCATCAGCCAAGACTCCCCTACTAATCCCGATGCATGGGCCGCATCCGGGGCCACATACTATCGCCCCAGCCTTGATGAATATTTCGATCAACCCCTCCTTCAGGGCTTGATCATAAACCTCCTGAGATCCTGGGATTATCACGAGCCTCACGCCATCCTTCACCTTCCTCCCTTTCAGGATCTCGGCGGCGGCCCTGAGATCGTCAAGCCTCCCATTAGTGCATGTCCCTATAAAGCCCTGCTGTATCTCTATGTCACCGACCTCGCTAACGGGCTTCACATTATCAACTGATGGTGGGATCGCAACCTGGGGCTCCAGCCGCGATGCATCTATCTCATAGACCTTGGCGAACTCGGCGTCCTCATCGCTCCTGATCGGGTTTATGGGCTCCCCAGCCCTCTCCCTCACGTATTTTATCGTCTTCTCATCGGGCTCGATTATCCCGGCCTTCGCGCCAGCCTCTATGCTCATGTTGCAGATCGTCGCCCTGCCATCTATCCCGAGATCCCTTATCGTCTGCCCGGAGAAGAGCATGGCCTTATAGTTCGCGCCCTCGGCCCCGATCGTCCCAATTATATGGAGTATGAGGTCCTTCGCATAGACCCGCTTCTGGAACTTGCCATTCACCTCGAATTTCACGGTCTCTGGAACCCTGAGCCATATCGAGCCGGTTGCGAGGACCGCAGCCATATCCGTCGCGCCTACGCCAGTGGCGAAAGCCCCGAGAGCACCATATGTCACCGTATGCGAGTCTGCTCCAACTATCAGCTCCCCGGGCTTGACATGGCCCTTCTCAAGCATCACGACATGGCAGACCCCTCCACGCCCTATATCGTAGAAGTATCTTATCCCCTGCTCCCTTACGAAGTTCCTCACCTTCTTCTGGAGCTCAGCGGCCTTTATCGTGGAGGGCGGGACATCATGATCAAATACGACGATTATCCTATCGGGATCCCAGACCCTCTTGATGCCGATCTCCCTGAACGAGTCTATCACCCTCGGCCCGGTCAGGTCATGCATCATCGCCTTATCCACCTTGGCATCAACGATCTGGCCCGGTGAAACCTCCTTCTCGCCTGACGCCCTCGCCAAGATTTTCTCGACAATATTCAATCTCTCAATCCCCCGCCTTCCGGCCCTCACACGATAATGGTGTTATTTCTAGTTATTTCTCTAGGCCTGCCATTCTCCTAAGCCTTCTCCCCACAACCTCGAGCGGGTGGTTCTCCACCTGCCTCATGAGCTCCTCGAGAGTCTTTCCACCTTCCTCATACTCCCTAATCCACTCCCTAGCGAAGCTCCCATCCTTGACGCGCCTCGCCGCCTCTCTCATATTCTCCTTCACATGCTCGTCGATTATCTTCGGGCCGACGATTAGCCCCCCATACTTTGCCGTATCCGAGACGGCCTTCAGCATCCCGATTAAGCCCCCGCGGTATATCAAGTCTATGATGAGCTTGGCCTCGTTACACGCCTCGAAGTATGCTAGCTCCGGTGGATAGCCCTCCTCGACCAAGACCTCGAAGCCCTTTTTTATCAGCTCCATCAATCCTCCGACCAAGACTGTCTGCTCCCCTATTAGATCGCTCTCGGTCTCATCCTTGAATGTGGTCTCGAGGACGCCGACCCTCGTCGCCCCTATCCCCTTAGCTATGCCGAGAGCCCTCTGCTTAGCTCTCCCCGTATAGTCCTGCTCGACCGCGATTAGCGCCGGGACGCCGCTACCCTTGAGATAATTCTCCCTGACTGTTGGGCCGGGGCCCTTCGGCGCCACCATTATCACATCAACATATGGAGGTGGGACAACCTGCTTGTAATGCACGCTAAAGCCGTGGGAGAAGCAGAGGGCCTTCCCCTCCGAGAGATTAGCCCGGATATACTTCTCGTATATTTCCTTGTGGGCCATATCCGGGATGAGCATGTAGATTATTGTGCCTCTTCTCGCCGCCTCATCTATGTCATAGACCTCAAAGCCCTCCTCCCTCGCGAGCTTCTCAGACTTCCCGGGCCTGCATCCAATTATCACCCTCAAGCCCGAGTCCCTTAGATTTAGTGCCTGATTCCTCCCCTGGCTCCCATAGCCTATCACCGCTATAACCTCGTCCCTTAGAATCGAGAGGTCGGTGTCCTCATCGAGATATACTCGAGTCATGGGTTCTGGACTGTGGAAGGCGGCATAATAATATTTTTGCCAAAAAATCAGCCCCTTTTCTGGCTTTGGGGGGCCTGCCCCGGGCTGACCTGGAACAGCTTGTTTATCGGGAAGCTTATGGCGAAGAGGCATAAAACATACCATGTGAGATAGCTTAACTTGTTGCCGATGAAGGGGAGCATCATGTCGCCCGGCAGCGTTGCCACGACCTCCAGCCCGCCATATAACGGGTTCAATACCCCCAAGAAGACTATGTAGAATATCGCTATGCTTGCTATGAGGAATATGATGTTCTTCTTTCCCACCTCGGCGTCTATCTTCCGGTAGTAATCCTGCCTTCGCATCAGCTTCTGGAGCATCTTCTTATCCCCCTTCCTCTGCGCCTCGAGCAGCATTTTTCTGAATTTCTGGGACTCAGCCATCTTAGCCATGTCCTCGGGCGTTAGGATCCTTCTCCTGAGGATGCTCGTCGCCAAGCTCACCACGACCGAGATGAGGAATATCTCAAGCATCGGCTGCACCATGAGCTCTCGATCACATTAGGGCTCCTCAAGACAATATATTCTTTCCCGAGACCTAGGCGGCTATTCCCCGAGCAGCCTCCTGAAGACCGGGCTCATCTCCTCAAGCCTCTCCCTCAATAATAGCTCGTAGTACTGCATGAGGATCCCGGTCATTAGTAGTATTCCTATTCCTCCACCGTAGACATTGAAGTAGTCTCCGAGGACCGCGATGAGGCCGACTATGATGGCGCTGAGGATCGTCAGCGTCCGGATATATCTCTCGAGCATTCGAGCGATCACGGCAGGCGCCCTCCTGAATCCCGGGACCTGCATCCCTGCCTTCACGAGCTGGTCGGCGATCGTCTGTGGGGATAATCCTCCAACCTCAACCCAGAACTTCGCAAACAGAATGCAGAACCCAAGCGTAATCAGCGCGTATATTATTGCTCTTAGCGGGTCCGCCGCCGCCCCCTCAATGCTCCCAGGAGAGGTTACATAATATGCTAGGCCTCCAAGCGGGATTAGGCCATGTTCTGTCGCGTTAAACGACCCGATCAGGTTTAGTATCGGGTCCTGGTTCGCGGGGTTGAACCTGCTCCAGATTATCGTGGAGAAGAAGTAGATGTTCGTGAAGATGACAGATGTGAAGATCACGGGAATGTTGGAGACATAGAGGAACTTTATCGGATACCTGGCAACATATCCCGAGACGCGGGCATGCTGAATCGGCACCTCGATCCTAAGTGATTCCAAGTATATTATGAGAAATAGTACCGCTATTGTTGACATAAGGCCCATTAGGCCCGGGAAATGCCCCCTGTAGAAGAGGCCCCCTATTGAGCCGTGGCTGGCCGCCACTTGGCCGAGCGCTAGGATTATCCCCTGATAATAGCCGTCCGGCAGCATTATGGGGGAGAAGAGGTTCGTGAATATCGTCTCAGCGACTCCAGCCGCTATGAAGAGGCTCACGCCGCTTCCGAAGCCCCAGCCCTTCTGTATCAGCTCATCCATGAAGACTATCAGCATCGTCGCGGCCACTAGCTGGATGAAGACTATTGCCTGGATTGATGGCTCGAGGTGTCCAAGCATCCCGGATACAGTGTAGACAGCCGCCTCTACGATTATCACGGCGATCGTGAAGAGCTTGCTCAGGGCCGTGAAGGTTGTTCTATCCTCCGGCTTTGAGAGGTCGAGTTTTATTATCTGTGCTCCGACGAGGAGCTGGAGTATAAGCCCGGCCGTCACGATGGGGCCTATGCCGAGGGTTGTGAGCGTACCGATCCTCTGAGCGAAGATTATGCTCATGATTAGAGGGCTCTGACCCGCGAGCCCAGCCGCCTGGGGGACTCCATATAGCATCGTATGGCCCATGAGGGTGTAGATGACGAGGACTAGGGCTGTCCAGATGAGCCTCTCTCCTAGGCTCGGCCTCTTAATGGGCCTTTTGACCTCGGGGAGATATTTCGCGATGCTCTCGACCGCTTGCCTTAGGCTCAAGCGGCTACACCCTCAATCTCGCTGGGCTTGAGAAGCTTTCCACCAGCCTCTCTTACAGCTTTCTCGGCGCGCTCGGTCCAGCCATCCACGATGATCACGAGTCTTCTATCCAGCTTTCCCCTGCCGACAAGCTTCCCGACCCCGAGGGCGGAGAGATTGATCACCGGCATGCCATCCATGAGCTTAAGCTCACCCCTCCGCTCCAAGTTCTCCACGAGCGTCGAGAGCTGGATCAAGTTCATAGACCTGATCTCGCGCATATTCGGCCTATAGAAGCCATGCTTGCCGAAGTAGTCCGGGTCATATCTGAGAACCCAGGTCCACTTATGCTTATGCATGCCAGCATGGCCATGCCCACCCCTAGAGCCAGACTTTCTATGCTGGCCTATTTGGCCCCAGCCACACGTCCTACTACCTCTACGCTTCCTGCTCTTCCGATGCCGCGTCCCCATGGGCTTCACGCACCCCTTCAGTGAGCACCTTCCGGAGACCAGCCAGCCTCCTGCCTTAATATATCTTTTCCAGCCCTATAGCCCAGCCATCCTGACAAAGAGCTCATTTATCTTCTCGCCGCGGTAGCCATATTCACCGCCAGCGGAGAAGTGTTTCTTGATCGTCTTCTTGAATCCGCCCTTTGGCGGGTGGAGCCTCGCGTAGGGCCTGACACCCCTCTCCTTTAGCGAGCTAAGGGTTACCTCGGCATTGTAAAGCTTCCTCGCCAAGTCTTCGAGGGACTCGAAGCCGAGCTTCCTCGCATACTCGTCATCCAGCTTCCCATCACCCACGATCTCCACCCTCCTAAGGAATGTCTTGATCGTCTTGAGATTCGGCTCACCCCAAGTTATCATGTGCTCGACCTTCTCTAGCATCCCCTCATAGCTCGGAGTCTTCGGGACTATTGTCGCCCAGTTCGCCCTACTGAGATTCAGCATCTTGAGGGTGTCGAGGTGGTCTTTCCTCGCCTTGACGCTCCCCTTAATCCTTATCACGAGATAACATTTGGCCTCCTCGGACAAGGCTCATCACCACATAGTCGGGAGGACTATCTTGTTCGTGTTTCTAAGGGCCTCGATGACTGCTCCGGCGAATGATAGCGTTGTCCTAGTCTCGCCGAATGTTCGCGTCCAGACATCCTCGACCCCCGCGAGCTCGAGAACTATCCTCGCAGCCTCGCCGGCAACTATGCCCAAGCCCCTCGGCCCGGGTATCAGCTCGATCCTCACGCTCCCGCGTTTGCCCTCAACCTTCGTCAGGAGGCTATGCGGCTGTCCGCACGCGCATTCCCAACTCCCACAACCCCTCCTCACCGGGATAATATTCATCTTCGCATTTTTCACGGCTTTCTCTATCGCGGAGACCACGTGAACAGCCTTACCAGTCCCCAGCCCGACATATCCATCCCTGTTGCCCACGATCACTATAGCCCTGAACCTCGATCGCTCTCCAGCCGCCGTCTGCTTCTGTACAAGATTGATATCCAAGACCTCCTGCTCCAAGTTTGGTAGCAGATAGTCCACGATCTCGGGCTCCGTGATCTTAAGGTTCTGCGCGAATAGCTCAGCTATCGAGGTTATCCTGCCCTCCTTAACCATCCTGCCAACTCTTGTTTTAGGAGACCATTCCTCCGCGCTCATGCGCCACACAACTCCTTTAGAATCCTATTCTTAACCTCCTCGAAATGCTTCTCCAAGTTCATGTAAATGGACTCATCACTCTTTGAGAACTGGGTTGTCTGCAAGCCCGATTCACGAATCATCTTATAATACTCGGATATGTGTTTTCCAGAGATCCTATCCTTGTCGGGCAGTATCTCCTCCCCGAGGGGTATCTCGATCCCGGCATCCCTGAAGCCTAGCGCGGCCGCGAAGACCTTTGAGCCCTTGCTAGGAGTCTGTAGCCCTATATCCAAGATCGCCTTCTCGACCTTGTCCTTTACTAGGAGGCCGGCTAGCAGACCTGTTAAGTAGGCTGCGGGCGTATTCTTCAGGCTCGCCCTCCACCCATAATCCCTCAACTTCTTCGATGTTACAGTCAGGATGGTCTCATCACCGCCGAGCTTCGATCTTATCACCTGCACGATTATCTGGTTATTGGTTTTTCTGACGACGAGCCTTGGCAGGCCCGACTTTACAAGCTTCAGCCTCTTCCGGTAATCCGTGAGGCCGAGCCTCCTCCTCTTGGGAGGCATTCGCTTTAGCAGGCTCACGCTTATCACCCTCCACAAGCCCTTACGATCGTTGCCCCCTCGGGTAGTAGCACGGTCACCACTTACACGAGGCTGGAGTTATTACTGGGACATTAAAAACATTTTCCTCTCTTACTCCTTAAGAACTCATCCAAGAATGAAGAAAAAGGAGGAGGTTTCTAATCTGCCTTCAGTATCCTTTTTCTCCCTCTCCTAACCCTCCTCATACCCCTGATCCATTCAATAAAAACAGCTATGAGGGGGTCGCCTAAGTCGCCCATACTCCATTATCCTCCTGAACTCCTCGATAGCCTCTCATCCATCCTCAGAATCGTTTTCTACACTCCTCGCATATCACTTGAACAATCCTCCTATCCACAATAACCGCATAACCCCTAACCCTCTCCTCCAGCCCCCTCTTTGTAAGGACTATTGGGCTTCCGCATAAATCAATATACACTTCATGCTTCTCGATAATCAGCAGTGGTGAGGGGTGATGTGAATGGCCGGGAAGGAATTTACTCCAGCGGTCTGTGGAGCCTCCGACTTTAGAAGGCTGCTGAGGGATATTGAGGATCGGTATAGCGGCGCCTTCGATGGGCTCGGCCCAAGAGCGCTCCAGGACTTCAAGCATATGATCGACTGCGTTGACG
>CAZWXN010000023.1:0-17615 GCA_964637915.1 uncultured Nitrososphaeria archaeon
CCCTTATCAAGCCCATCTTGCGGAGAATAGCCATTATAACCTGCTTCGCCTCCACTCTCTGCTTTCCCAGCCGCCTAGCATCCAATACTCGTGCAGACATGTGCCAGTCCACGTAGGGCCTGAAAACCTGCATACCCCAAGCTGAGGAAAAACAGCACATCAAAAATCTTCAAGCAAGCCCGTAGCCGCCTGTAATCGGGCCTCTGAAGAGGTCTATTATGACTACTGCAATGCCGCTAGAGCCGCAACGCCTAAGAGGTTGAGCCGCTACAAAGTTCTTAGGCAGGCCTCAGCCGAGCCTTAAAAACCTTCAAAAACTCTATAGTGAAACACAAGTTTGAGATTAAAATATCCGATGCGGGAGAATTAATTTCTGGGAGGAGGGTGCGGGGGTAGCCAAGCCTGGTCAACGGCGGCGGGCTCAAGATCCCCCTGCAAGATGGGTGACCCGCTCCCGCAGGGGTTCGTGGGTTCGAATCCCACCCCCCGCACCACCCTCCAAAGCAATCATGCTGGATGCTATGCCCTCATCGGCTTTTCAGCGCCTCGAGCATCTGTGCATGCCTCTTCTCATCCTCTGCTATCCACTCTATGATCATCTTGAGGCAGTTTGCCTCAGGCCTAGCCTCCAATAGCATCTTTATCGCCTCCGCCTGGAGCATCATCAGATACTCCTCCATGATCGCGCTCTCCAAGTCTGCCAGCGACTCTATCATGGATGCTAGGTCTTCTCTTGAGAGCATGCTGGTCTGAGCAAGCTCGCGCTCCACGCCCTGCATCGTCGTGGCCCAGAGCTCTCCAGCAACCCGCCTACACTCCTCTAGGTCCAGTGCCCCCGCGCCTAGGGCCGCGGCCATGCTCTTCAGCGCATCTGCATGTTTCCGCGAGTCATCCGCTATATAGCCCAGCACGGCCTTCAAGATGGGGCCCTCGGCCCTCTCCGCCATGTGCTTATAGGCCTCTGCAACCCGCTCCTCTAAAACCCCGCAACAATGGATCAGCTTGAGAAGCTCATCCCCGCTAATGCCGCTCATGGAGACCTATCCCATCGCGCGGGTAATAAGGTTTCCACGCCATGCAATAACACATTTATCTCGGGGGCGGCAATGTTATCCTGAGACGTGCTCCATGTCTTCCATGGAGAAGCTCCTAGAGTTCATCCGCGAGCAGATCAAGGCTGAGAGGGAGATCATTAAATCCTTGGAAGAGTCCCTCCCCCGCATCGGCAGCCCGGCCATAGCCACGGTCTTGAAGGGAATATCACACGACTCGATGAAGCATGCGGAGATGTATGAGGCGGTTGAGATGATGTTGACGAGGAGCCGTCCACCCCTAAGCCACGAGACGCTCTATGAGCAGAGGGAGCTTATCGAGAGGCATATCGAGTATGAGTCTAGGCTGATAAGGAGGATCGAAGAGATTCTGCCGGAGATTGGGGACGAGAAGGTTAAGCTCGTCCTAAACGCGATCCTAGCGGATGAGAGGAGGCATCACGAGCTACTGAAGAGGATCCTAGATGTGATAATCAGGGCTGAGGCTGTGACATATGAGGATGAATGGGACATGATATGGAGGGATGTGCCCTTCCACGGCTCTCCAGGCGGATAACCCATCATTATTTTTTATCTCGGGACTCTATGCGTTTAGAGGCTTTTAAGGCTTGGAAGCATTATCACCAGCCCGATGATTATTAGGACTACTGCTAGGGCTGCTTGGATGGCGTGGATTATGCCGACCGGGTGGAGGATCCAGGAGATTGTTAGGGCCGTGGCTGAGCCGAGCATGGCCGCGCCTATGATCACGAGGACGAGGCCCACTATCAGGCTCGCGTGCCGCGAGATATCAAAGCTCGCTATCGGCGGCTTCTCCTCGCCCGCCCTCGGCATTAACAGGACACCGAGGACGTAGAGTATTATCATGAGCACAGGCGAGAGTACGAGGAGGATCACGGCGACAATCCTGAGAAGTGTTGCATCAACACCGAGGTACTCCCCAAGCCCGCCTATAACCCCCGCGAGGACTTTATTCCTCGCCGATCTCTCAAGCCTCTTAGACGACATAACTCAGCATTCATGTGCTTCATGGGTTATAAAGGCTTTCCAAAGCCCGTGCAATCCCCTAGTTGGGGATTCTCTGGAACCGGTAAACCGTTATTAGGATTCCCGGTGAATGCCTATCAGGTGGATGAAGACGGCTAAGATCCTTGAGAGGCTTGGATATGACTACTTCTCCTTCGAGATCCCGCCTGAGCTCCCCGAGATCTCCAATATCAGGTTTGGTGATCTCATCCCTGAGCTCGAGAGGTCGGGTTCTCCCCTCTGTAGGAGGATTGCTTGTCAGAGACTTTACATGCATCAGGTTAGGGCGATGGAGGCTCTTAGGAGGGGTGAGAACCTCGTCCTCAAGTCTGGCACGGGCTCCGGGAAGACCGAAGCATGGTTTCTGAGAGTGGCCCTAGATGGCGTGGGCGCCCTCGCAGTCTATCCAACCCTAGCGCTTGCAAACGACCAACTTAATAGGCTGCGGGAATACGGCTCCGCGCTCGGCTTCAAGGTAATGGCCCTAGACGCCGTGAAGCGCGACGAGCTCGTGAAGAGCATCGGGTATCGTGGGCTTAGGAGGGAGATCGCCGAGTCGAGGATCGTGATAACGAACCCCGCATTTCTCCTTAATGAGCTCAAGAAGATGGGCGCGGGAAAAGCCTCACTGCTGAGAGCATTCCTCGAGAAGGCTGGGATGATCGTCATAGATGATTTCGACTTCTATGGCCCGAGATCGATCGCGCTGCTATTCAGCATGATTAAGCTCATCCTCAGGCTCACGAGCCCGGGCATCCAGCTCGCATTCATGACAGCGGCCCTCGCAAATCCGGAGGAGATTGCTGAATACCTCACATCAATAAATGGCAGGAAGACAGTCATAGTTGATGGTAAGCCCTTTCACCCAAGAAACCTCGTCTATATCGTGTTGGGGAAGAGCCTTACAGCTATCTGGGAGAAGGTTAGAGCCGCGCTCGCCGACAAGATGGAGATGCTCGGCGAAGATGTTAGAAGAGCGCTCAGCGACTTCCAGCAGTTCAAGAAATACTACTTCAGGGTCTTGGATGCGGCTCGGGGGCTCGGAGTCGAGATCCCCGACGTGTCTCTCGATATCGCAGAGATCCTCAAGCATTATCTGGATGATGATGGAGTTACGATAGTCTTCACGAGGAATATCGCGAAAGCCGAGGAGGTTGCTAGGAGGGTGAGGCTCAGGGCTGGCGAGGGCGCGGGAATAGCCTCGCATCACCATCTCCTCTCCAAGAGGTTTAGGGAGGAGGTTGAGGAGGGTGCGAGAGCTGGGAGGATAAAGATCATAGTCTCGCCTAGGACCCTCAGCCAGGGAATAGACATAGGCCATATTAAGAGGATCGTCCATGTCGGGCTCCCTGACTCCCTCCGGGAGTTCAAGCAGCGTGAGGGGAGAAAGGGCAGGAGGCCGGAGATAGAGGAAACGGAGACCGTGATAATCCCGCAGGGAGCATGGGATTATGAGCTCCTCTCAAGAGGCGTTGAGGCTCTCAGGAAGTGGATGGAGCTTCCACAGGAGAAGGTTATCGTCAATAGGGACAACCTGTATGGCAAGCTCTTCGAGGCATTATTCAAGTATGTCTCGCCATCACTCAGGCAGGAGCTCACGCAGGATGAGCTGAGGCTTCTCAGGGAGCTCGGCCTCGAATCCGATGGAGAGCTGACTAGGAGGGGCAAGATGACTTGGCTCAAGATGAACTTCTACGAGTTCGCCCCCGCTTATGGGATAAAGCGGATAAGGGTCTCGAGGCTCGGCGACCAAGAGTATCTCGAGGACATCTCACATGTTGATCTAGTTGAGAAGTTCCAGATAGGATGCATTGATTATAGCAATGATGGAGTCGTCGTGGAGCATAAGCTTGGTGGGAGGAGCTCGAGGGCTGTTACAGCGGTCTACGTGGAGGATCTTAGCGAGGGGGTTTTGAGGAGGCATGACGCGCTCGCCCAAGTCCTCGAGGAGTATGAGAAGGCGAGGTGGAGGTGGGGGGAGAGGCCCGATCTCAGGAGAGACTATCTCGCCGGCAAGATCCACACGGATGTCAAGTGTGTTGTCCATGCCCCGAGCAACGGCTTCGGCCTATACACAAAGATACCAAATAGGGTGATCTGGAGGATAATGTCGGATAGGAGGCTCATTAAGGTCATAGGGGATAGGACTATCACGATCAGGGAGAACAGGACAATCGAGGTCCCGGCGCCGACGAATGGCATCTACACAGACTACACTTATGGGATAAGCTTCGAGGTCAGCCCGGATGAGGATCCACAGCTTCTCAGACTGGGCCTCGCATTTCTCATCATAACTCTTAGGAGGATCCTTGGAATAGCCTTCGACACAATAAAATATGATATCATGATCATGGGTGAAAGGAAGGTTGTTGGGATACATGAGACCGAGAGCGCCGGGCTCCTCCCAAGGATAGACTGGCAGGATCTTGCGGAGAAGATCAGAGGATATGAGCCGGATGAGCTTGATGAGGTCTTCTTGGAGGAGGTTGATGAGCTCGCCTACTCTAGCTTCATCATGCTAAAGCTCGACTGGGATCTGGTCAAGAGGCAGACACTCAAGATCCTTGATTATCTCCTCCTGCGGGAGAGGCTTAGGGTGGAGCTTGCTGGCAGGAGCATCATGATCCCGAGGCCCTCGAGGGCGCTGAGACTCGCATCCATCGCCGCGGCATCCATACTTCTCAGAGAGGATTTGAGGAGCGGCCTCTACGGGGTCGCGATATTCGATGGCGAGGAGGCCCTAACATCCGCCGGGTTCTATGAGCTCGGCGCGCCGGATCAGTCGCATTCAAGCCTCCTAACATATCTCAACTCACTCATAGATCAGGGCTTTAGCATCATAGTCTATGACTTGAGGGGTGTTGGCAGGGCGCTCGAGGAAGCCGGCCTAGCCTCCCTCAAGATCATATTGGAGGGTCTTCGAGCATCGAATAGGCTGATAGAGGCTGGGAGGGAGCTCATGGAGGCTCTTGGAGAGCCGGTATCGCTGGAGCTCTTCGAGGAGCTTATGGGCCTCGAGAAGAGAGTTAGGCTCCAAGACCTAATCTATGCAGCTGAGGAGGAGAAGAGGAGGATCCCGAGGATCTCGTTCTTGAGAAGTGTTCCGAGGAGGCTTGCCCAGAAGCTTACCGAGCTTCTGGAGGCCGAGGCTAGGAGCGCGTATCTGGCGCATCTGGTCGCGGGGGAGCTTCGCGGCAGAGGATCCTAGAGGCCCGCCTCGAGCCTTCTCTGAAGCGCCCTCTTCTCCGCCTCTATCAGGAGCTCTATCAGCCTCATGGACTCGCCGCGCTCCTCCTCCAGTATCCTCGTTATCTCCTTGAGTGTTAGGCCTCGCGCTGAGAGGGCTATCGCCGCCGCCCTACCATACTTGGAGATTAGGACTGCGTTCCTCTTCAGCTCGGCCATTATCCTCCGCTCCTTCCTGTTTATCGGCCTACCCCTCCTCGCGATAAGGCCCAAGACCTCCTCCCTCGAATGCTTTGTCAGCCCGATGAGCCTCGACCCACAGACCGGGCACCTAGGCTCCTCTGGAAGCTCCTTAACCGCCAACTGCTCATAATACTCATAGCATTCTGTGCAGACCGCGAGCCATTGCTCGCTGAGGAGCCTTCCCCGAACCGCCATTAGGACAACCCTCTTCATCCGCTCCGGCGTCGAGACCTCCCCCTCGCTCTCAAACCTACTAAGAGTAAGCTTTGCCAGAGGCGATGGATCCCCGCTTGGCGATCTCCAGAAGTGCACGTTAAGCCCGCCCTCGATAATCTGCCTGAGGATCATCCTCGCCCTCTCTTGATCATAATCGTGGAAGATCGTGTAGTTCATGGTCTCCCGGTATACCGGAGTATCTCTGAGAGCCTCGGCGAGCTGATTGAGGTTCAGATCCACTAGGCTCGCCTCATGCTCTATCACGCCCATCTTCCTTGCCACGTGGACGAGCCTCCGCTTGAAGAGCGTGGACCCTTCTATGCTCCTCCTCAAAATCTCGTCGAAGTTCTCCAAGACCTCCTGCATCGCCTTGAAGACAGCATCCCCGGAGATCAGGCTGGATCTGAGCGCTATCCTGTATGGGTCCTGCTGAGCCCTGATCGGCGCCCCAAGCTTCTCGGAGAGATGGTAGCTTATCAGCCTCTGGATTGTCCGATTCACCTTGAGCCCGCCATGTATGTGGAGGATCACGTATTCACCGGCCTCCTCTATCACTATGTCGCGGTCTGTTGGCACGGGTATCCCGCGCCTCAGATGAGCCTCCACCTCCCTCAAAGCCTTGAGAACGATCTGCGCATCCACGCCATATCTCCCCGCAATATCCCTCGCGATGAGATCCCTCGGCTCTCCGGCGAGGATCCTATCCCGATACTCCCTCCTCAGGGCACCGACCTCCATCGCCACCTCATAGGGGACCGGTATCTCCTCTCCAACCCAGCTCGGGATCGCGCCCTCATAATCCTCAAGCGGCGCGACATAGATCCTATCTCCGCTAACATGGTGAATCTCCCAGGCCCTTCCCATCAGGATGAACCTCGTGCCAGGTTCACCATACTCCGCGACAAACTCCTCATCAAGTATTCCAACAGGCTCCCCACTCGACTCATCTATCACGACATATTGCCTCTCCTCCGGGATCATCGAGAGATTGTTAAAGTAGTAGTCGTAGAGGGCTCGGCTATTCCTCGGCTTAGCCACCTGATCATCTCTTAGATCCGCTATCCCGAGGCTTCTCATGTGCTCGATGACCTGCCTCAGCTCCTCGAGCTCCAGATCCCTGTAGTTGTAGGCTCTCCTGACTATCTCGAGGATCTCTGAGATCCCGATCCTGCCATATTCTATGAGGAGTCCTGCTATCTGGTGCATTAGCGCATCATAGCATTTCATGGGTATCTCGGGCTTCTCGAGGAGCTCGAGCATCGCCCTCCTCGCTATCACCATGGCCTCGAGCGCGTCATCAGAGTCTATGGCTATCACCACGCCCTTCGCAGTCCTCCCCACTCCATGGCCACTCCTCCCAACCCTCTGAATCAGCCGCGTAACCTCCCTAGGCGAATTATACTGGATCACGAGATCTATTCTCCCCACATCTATGCCAAGCTCCAAGGATGATGTGCAGACTATGCCGGCAAGCTTCCCCGTCTTCAAAGCCTCCTCCGTCGAGATCCTCGTCGTCTTCGACAACGAGCCATGATGTATCCCTATACGCATCTGCTCATCCCAGACCCTGAACCTGTTCGTCAGTATCTCGGCGAGCGGCCTCGTATTCGTGAAGATCAGGGTCGAATTATGGGACTCGACAAGCTCCCTGATCACCCGCAGCCTCGCGGCCACATCCGGGTAGACCCCTATGCTCTCGGCGAGGACAGCATCCTCCTCATCTGGATCGGGGTAGAGGACTGTTATAGTCATGCTCCTCGCCACCGGCACCTTGACTATCTCGCAGCTCCTGCCAACACCGGCCAAGAACTCCGCAATGGACTCCGGCTCACCTATCGTCGCGGATAATCCTATCCTTTGAAAATCCCTCTCCGTGATTCTCGCCAGCCTCTCGAGGCCGACAGAGAGCTGGGCGCCCCGCTTATCAGTCGCAAGCTCATGAATCTCATCTATTATGACCCATTGCACGCTCCTGAGATGGCCCCTCAGAACCCTGCCCGTTAAAATGACCTGAAGGGTCTCGGGCGTTGTTATCAGTATGTCGGGCGGCTCAAGTGTCTGGATCCTCCTCTCCCTCGGGCCCGTATCACCATGCCTGACAGCAGTCCTGAGATCAAGCTTCTGCGCCCACCACTCGATCCTCTCCAGTAGATCCCTGTTCAGGGCTCTGAGAGGCGTTATGTAGATAACCTTGATGCCGGGAGACCTCGCCTCCACCAAGAGCTTGCTGAGGATTGGGAGGAGGGCGGCCTCCGTCTTACCCGTCCCAGTTGGCGCCATGAGCAGAAGATTCCTGCCAGCTAGGATCTTGGGTATTGCCTCCCGCTGAGGCTCCGTGAGATGCTTAAACCTCTCCCTGAAGAGGGCCGCGACCGGCTTAGCCAGCATCCCGAGAACAGTCTCCTCATCGAGCAGCGACATGATCCTCCAGCCTTTCCAGCAGCCATGAGTGATCAGATCCCGAGGAAATAAGTATGTATCGGCTTAATAGCCCAAGGCTGGAAGACGTCCATAGAACATGGCCCTCAAATGATGTTAAGAGAAAAAGGGGGATTATATTTCGGCGCTCTAGCGTGGGGCATGTAGCCCCTTAGCGTGTTCGATATTCTTCAGGGCCGCGATTTCCGTCATGTAGCGGCTTATCACGAGGATCGTGGCCCAAGTTAGCGTGATCGCCGCCGTCATCGCGACGCCTATCGTGGCTATTTCATGAAGCATTATCTGGATGCCCGTGGGGCTCGTCATCGCGGTCAGGAATGGGGGCCATGGGACTATCTCTCCATGCCAAGCATGCTCGAGCGCCAGCAGGATCGACCCGCCCCAGAGAAGTGTGTTGAGAATCCAGAGCTTCAGCCTCTCGGCCAAGCCTCGAGCCGTCTTCTGCATGATCGAGGTTGCCACGGCGAGGATCATGGGGGCTAGAAAGCACGCCATATGTCTCTTCCTCCCTGTAACACTGCTGACGCTATTCAGTAACAACAATATAAGCCTTTCCGGCAAGACTTATCACAAAGCCGGCGCATCGCCATAGCCGCCATGTGGCTCCTAATCCTAGCCTTCGCAGCCGCAATCATCACACCATTATGGTACTCGATGGCCGATAACGACCGGTACATGCTTAGGCTTCTCTGCCTCATCCTCTGGGGGGCCACGATAATAACCCTTGTAGACCGCGTGGTTGGCTACATGATGGAGGGAGGCGAGTTCATGGAGCTGACGCCGGAGGCCGCGGCGCTGGGCTTCACAATGCTACTAGCAGCCCTGATAATATGGGAGATAACGTTACTTTTAAGGGATCCGAGAGGCGTGCTGCGCAGGAAGCGCAACCAGACAAAAGAGGCATATTCGCAATGAATGCACTGCTATGTTTTTCCACCAAACTCTTCGTATAATTTCTTCCTATTTGCCTCTAGGACGTTCTCGTTAAGCCCCATGTAGGCGGCCGCCGTGCATATTCTCACGCCGCATGCATCCGCCCAATCAATCACGTATCTCACCCTGCTTCTCCACTCCAGATCCCGGAGAAGATGATGGTCCAAGATCATTTCTTGGAGGAATCCTCCGCCGATTATCTCCGAGATGTTCCTTATTGACTCCCTAAGAACGTCATCCTTCAACCTGTATCCAAGCATGTATGTCATGGGCCCGTCACAGATCAAAATGTCAGGCTTATTGTCGAGGATAAACTTCACCTGATCCTTGGAGACGAAGCCCTCCACATCCGATGAGTGTATAAGCTTCTCGCCGCGCTCTTCTATGAGAACCTCAAGCACGTAGCCAAGCCTCGGATCATCCCCATGCTCGACCGGGTTGGAGAACCTGATCCTACATCCGCCGATTCTCAGCTCCCGGGAGTCCGCGACCTCAACCCTCACATCAAGCTTTTTAAGCCTCTCGAGGAAGATCCGCGACCTAACCTTCTGGCTGAAGTTAATCATGTGCTCCGGATCCTTCAAGAGGATCCTCTTGCCCCTCAGCCACCTAATATCCTCCCCCGGCCTCGGGAAATGATCATAATGATAATGCGTGATTATTATCAGGTCTGTCTCAGATGCTTCATGCTCTATGGCGCGTTTATGCTCCCTCAGCTTCTCAAATTCTATCGGATGTGGCTTCAGCCCATATCGCCATGGCCCGAGAGCGGCTCCCGGATCGATAATGATCCGCGCATCATCAGCCTCTACTAGCGTGCACATGCTTCGGGTTCCCATGCTATCGAATGCCAGGAACCTCACCCTCATCTCTCCTCAGCAACCCTAGAACCGCATAATGGACAGTAAATGGAGTCTGATGGTATCTGGCGGCCACATGACGGGCACTCGATAAGCTCCACCTCCTCCTCTGCTATCTCGGCCTCCAGCCTCGCAACCTCCTCCACTGTCGCCACCTCAACCTCGCGTTCAATCCCTCGCTCAGCCCTAAGCTCCGCAACAAGGAGAGCCAGCGCTGGGGATGCTATGAAGCCCAAAGCCAAGTAGGGCCAATCAAAATACACTCGAGATGACGCGGCCAAGAATAATCCCGAGAGGTAGTTCGTCATGAATGATGCAGCGGAGCCCGAGAGCGGAGGTATAATGGAGTAGTGACTGTGGATAAGTAGGCCCGAGATGATCGCAGAGGCGATTGCGGCAGACATTATTATGATGGCGAGGATCGTGTATGAGCTCGTTAAAGCTGATAGAATGTAGGGTAGCAGGAAGAGAAGATAGGAGATTATCGAGGCGGCGGCAAGCCTACTAATCAACTCCCAATACACTAGCCGCTGAGCACTATTTTATAGATTATGGTTAATGCATCTCCCCGCGCGGCGCAGGCTTCCGGGACACGATCCTCCAGTAAGATCCATGGACTATCATCGTCAGACCTGGTGATGATCATTTTCCTCGAGCAGCTATGCTTCCCATGCTCCGGTGACCTGGATCAAAGTTTTTATCCCGAGCTTTGCTCCGGGTGCAAGGATGCTGGAAGCCATAGTCTCCGGCTTGGTGACATTTTTTCTGGCGCCCGCGGTGATTATGCTGGGAAGGCGGCTTGAGATCGTGGGCGTGGATGTCCATAAGCCTTGGAAGCCCATCGTCCCGAAGACAGGCGGCCTCGCTATAATCCTCGGCACAACCACCGGCATGGTCCTCGGAGCACATGTAAGCGGATTCCAACTCCTCATACCAGTAATCCTCTCCTGCCTGGTCGCCGCCTCCATAGGCCTCATAGAGGATCTACGAGGAGAGATAGATCCCAGACTCAAACCCCTCCTACTCATCTTCGCATCCCTACCCATCCTCATCTCAGGAGCATATTCCCCTAGGCCGCTCATCCCATTCCTAGGGAGAACAAGGCTCTACAAAGTATATCCCGTGCTAGTTATAGCATCCTATCCGGTGGTCTGCAATGCCATTAATGGCCTCGATGTCCTCAATGGCTCGGCCCTCCTAACATCCATCCCCTTCCTCATAATGAGCTCCATGATCTTCTATATGCGGGGCGACTTCCAGCTCCTTATTCTAAGCCTAATATTTCTCGCGGCCACTGTAGCCATGCTCCCCTACAACATGTATCCAGCCAAGACTTTCATCGGTAACTCTGGGAGCCTCTTCATCGGAGCAGGGATAACCTCCATAGCCATAATAGGGGGTATCGAGGTGGCGGCGATAATAGCCCTCATGCCTCAGATAATGAACGAGATGTATGTGCTGTTCTCCATTCGAGGGCTCAAATCAGCCAAGAACATTGGCAAAAGGCCCGTCATAGTTGAGGATGGTGTGCTAACGGCCTCCAAAGACCCGGACGCGCCGATAACGCTCCTGAGGATGATCTGCGCCGGCAATAAGATTGACGAGAGGAGGGCTGTCTATGCCATGACCCTGATCTCCGCCTTCGCCGCGCTCCTTGGATTCCTCACGCACATCCTGCTATTGGGAGGCTGAGCAAGAATGGACTTGGCGAGAAACATTCTCATGATAATTGTTCTCCTGATCCTAGTTTGGGCAATATTCCTCCTTGTAAGCTATGTGATCACTGTTACGGTGCTCTATACGCTGGAGCTCCCCGGAGACACGATTATAAGCATCTCTAGGGTGGTGCTTGGGCTCATAATCGCCGGAGCATGGATTATAGGATGGTATAAGCTCACTAAGCTCTGGCTATACAAAATTCTACTAGCTAGAAAGCGGGAAACTTAAGAGCGGGCGTTTCATTGGTGAAGGCCGACTAGGCTTGTGGAAGGATTTGAGCGTCGGCGTTGTCGGGGTCGGCTCTTGGGGCAGAAACCATGTCAGGGTATTGAGGTCGCTCGGCGTAACCGTGACCGCCATATGCGAAGTGAACGAAGAGCGGGCGAGGAGTGTAGCGAGGGAGTATGGTGTGGAGAGATACTATACGAGCCTTGACGCGATGCTCAGCCGAGAGAACCTCGACGCCGTGACAATCTGCACGCCCTCGATAACCCACGCGGACTGTGCTGTTAAAGCGCTTGAGATAGGCCTCCACACCTTCGTCGAGAAGCCCCTAGCATCAAATATCGAGGGATGCTTGAGGATAGTTGATGCGATGAGGTCTAGCGGCAGGATAGTCATGACCGGGTTCATCGAGAGGTTCAACCCCGCGGTCAGGAAGGCCATGGAGCTCCTCGAGACCGATGAGATAGGAGAGATACTGATGATCCATGGGAGGAGGATTGGCTGGTGGCCCGAGAGGATAGGGGACGTGGGAGTGGTCAAGGACACGGCGATCCACGACATAGATCTTACAAGATTCATCCTGAAAGAGGATCCAACACAGGTTTATGCTAGGGGTGGGAGACACTTCCACAAGCTCGAGGATCATGTTCAGGCGATACTCTCGTTTGAGAATAGCTCGAAGACGGCGTTCATAGAGGCTAACTGGCTCACGCCGAGAAAGAAGAGGGAGATGGAGCTTACGGGGAGCGGCGGCGTCATCTCGATAAAGTTCCTGACCCAGGAGGTCTCGCTCGAGAAGGCGGACATGGTGATCGAGCCGATAGTGAGGCAGGAGGAGCCGCTCAAGCTCGAGCTCCAGCACTTCGTGGAGTGCGTATCGAGTGGTGGTAAGCCGCTGGCCGATGCCTTTGACGGGTTAAAGGCCGTAGCCATCGCCGAGGCGATACTCCAGTCCATCGAGACGGGGCGGGTCATCGAGCTTGACCTGAAGAGCATCGTGTAGGGGTGGCCTGCATGGCCTCGGAGGTCTGGACCATTAGATGGGTTGATGGCGTTGTGGAGATTCTTGATCAGAGGCTTCTACCTCATAGGGTGAGGTATCTCCGTCTCAGGACGGCGAGACAGGTGGCTAGGGCCATAAGGGATATGGCGATTAGGGGTGCTCCAGCGCTAGGCGTCGCCGCCGCGATGGGGATGGCGCTAACAGCATATCATTCTAGGGCAAAGGCTCGTGAGAAGATTCTAGAGCAGCTTAGGAGGAGCTATGAGCTTCTAAGGAGCAGCAGACCTACGGCCGTGAACCTCTTCTGGGCTCTTGACAGGATGATGAGGCTCGCTGAGTCGCTTGGCAGCATCGAGGAGATCAGGTCTAGGCTCGTGGAGGAGGCCTTGAGGATAATGGAGGAGGATGTTGAGGCGAATAGGAGGATAGGTGAGAATGGTGCGAGGCTCATAGAGGATGGAGACAGGATACTGACCCATTGTAATGCTGGGGCCTTGGCGACGGCGGGCTATGGGACTGCTCTCGGCGTGGTAAGAGCCGCGCATGCCCAAGGCAAGAAAATCATGGTCTATGCATGCGAGACGAGGCCAAAGCTTCAGGGAGCTAGGCTTACTACATGGGAGCTTCTGAGGGACGGAATTCCCGTCAAGCTGATAACGGATAACATGGCGGCATCCCTCATGCAGCGCGGGGGGGTGGATAAGGTGATCGTTGGAGCGGATAGAATACTTGCAAGAACCGGCCATGTGATAAACAAGATCGGGACACTATGCCACGCGATATGCGCGAAATACTATGGGATACCGTTTCTCGTGGCCGCGCCCACCTCGACGATAGACTTCGAGAGCAGGCTCGAGGACGTGGTTATAGAGGAGAGGGATCCGAGGGAGGTTCTCTACGTAAATGGTAGGCGGATAGCGCCGGAGGGTGTTGAGGCCTGGAACCCCGCCTTCGACATAACACCACCCGAGCTCGTCACATACATAATCACTGAGAAGGGAGTTTATAGGCCGGAGGAGCTTAGAGAAATAGGTTCAGGAGCGTTATCAGGAGAATAGTGGCGGCTCCTATTGCGAGGGATTTTAGGCCGGATATGATTAGGTTGCTTCTCGCGATCCTTCCCAAGAATAGGCCTAGAGTGAATAGGAAGCTTAGCGAGAGCCCTAGGGAGATGTAGAAGGCGAGATGCAGGTTCAGCGAGCCGGAGAGCACGGCGAAATATGGTGATAATGGGACTAGGCCTGCTAGGAGCGCCGCGAGCGCGTCCACGATTGCTGAGAAGATTGCTGCCCTCTTCCTAGCCTCTGCTATGATCGAGTTGTCAAGCCTTGTGAGCATCGCCTCTTCGAGCTCTCTTATCCTCCTCTCCTGCTCAGCCTTCTCGGCCATGTATGTCCCGCTAACGCCCGAGACCGCCATAGCTATTAGGGCGCCAACCCCAGCAGCGACAACATTGCCTGCGCTGGCCTCGCCGAGCAGCGTTGAGCCGAGAACTATCCCGAGAACCGTCACTACTCCATCAAACGCATTCATGACAGCATATCTCCTAGAGAACTCCCCGGCGCCAGAATACCTCATTATCCTAGAGATCGAGCCCCTTAACAGCCTGATCATCCCAAGCTCACTCTCATTACTCGAAGACCACCTCATCCACGCTATGGATCGCGCCGCCCAGCTCTCTCACCCGCTCCTTCAGCGCCTCGAAGTCTACGTCTCTTCCCTCGACGGTGATCTTCACGGTATCCGTCTCGGCATCAACCTCCATGACCACTGCTGAGACCTTCTTCACGCCATTAACTTCGGAGAGCGATCTACAGAACTCGATGAGATCCGGGATATGGGGCTTTAACACATCGAGGACAAGCCTAGACAATGAGGGGCGTTTAGACACCCTCTATTCACCCGACCTATATATCGCCTATGAGGCCGAGTTAAAAAGGTTAAGCCTCATGCTTAAAACGGCGCGAGTAGAAAGGCCCGAAACCTTTAATCCTGCTCATAGGAGAATCGGATTACGGGGCGGGTGCGGCGGTTCCCTAGCCTGGTAGGGGGCAGGCCTGCTAAGCCTGTGGCCCGATGGGCCGCGCGGGTTCAAATCCCGCCCGCCGCGCATCCCACACCCACATTAACATGGGTTTTTAGGGCGGGCTTCTCACCATGCTTGGATGGATTCCAAGCATTCTGTAATGGTTGGCGTTAGCTTCGGCCTGACCTCCGCGGTTATAACTACTCTTGGGCTTATGATTGGTCTTTATTCTGGGACTCAGTCGAGGCTAGTGGTAGTCGGCGGCGTCCTCACTATAGCTTTCGCGGACGCCTTATCCGATGCTCTCGGGATCCATATGTCTGAGGAGTCTGAGGCTAGGCATACATCGGGCGAGATCTGGCTCTCGACCATCGCCACATTTCTCTCGAAGCTGGGCTTCGCCCTCACATTCCTAATACCACTGCTGTTCCTCGAACTCCAGAGCGCGATCATAGCGAATGTGATCTGGGGCTTCATACTCCTAGCAGCATTAAGCTATAAGTTCGCGAGGGATAGTGGTGGGAGCTTTATCAGGATCGCAATAGAGCACCTAACCGTCGCCGCCGCTGTCATAATCATCGCGCACCTCATCGGCGAGCTCGTCTCAGCATACTTCGGTGGGTGAAGGATACCGCTAATGGTTTATCTTCTTCCGGTCCAAGGTTTTATGCTGAATGCCGGCTGGATTCCTGATAGCTTTAGAGGGTATAGATGGGGCCGGGAAGACTACGCAGGCGAGGCTGCTCGTCAAGTGGCTTAGGGAGAAAGGGTTTGACGCCCGCTACACCTATGAGCCGACCCGCGGGCCCTTTGGCAGGATCCTAAGATCCATGGCCCATTCAAGGGATGTTGATCCGAGGCTTGAGGCCCTCCTCTTCGCCGCCGACAGGCTTCATCATCTCATGCGCGTGATAAGCCCCCTTCTGGAAAGAGGCTTAATCATCGTCTCGGATAGGTATCTCCACTCCTCGCTAGCCTATCAATCGGTTACCACGGGGGATCAGAGATGGGTTGAGGAGATCAATAAGTTCGCGAGAAGGCCGGATCTCGGGATATATCTCGATGTCAGCGCATCCGGGGGACTTAACAGGCTGGCGAGGCGTAGGAAGAGGAGCAGGTTCGAGGATGAGGAGTTTCTGGAGCGGGTTAGGGAGAAGTATCTCGAGTATGTTGAGAGGGGTGAGCTGGTGAAGGTTGATGCCGGGAGGTCGGTGGATGACGTCTTCTCTGAGATCACTTCTATTGTTGAGAATGCTTTGAGAGGTAGGCGATAGCGTTTTATCGGGCGGCCTACCATATTCTCGGCGAGTTGCCCATCAAGCTGATCAAGGACCCTGTCCACGGGTATATCGAGGTCTCGAGCGAGGAGCTTCAAGTTGTTGATGCTAGGGCTGTTCAGAGGCTTAGGAGGATAAGCCAGCTCCCCTTCGTATATCTCGTTTATCCGGGTGCCCGACATAGCAGATTCGACCACTCGCTCGGATGCATGCATCTTGCAGGCGAGTTCGCGAGGAGCCTCGGGCTGGAGGAGTATAGGGTTAGGGTTCTGAGGATCGCGGGTCTGCTTCACGATGTCGGCCACACGCCATACTCTCACCTCTTCGAGACGATATTGGAGAGGGCTGGGCTGAGCCATGAGGATATGACTGCTAAGATCCTCCGGGAGGATTCCGAGCTTGCTGAGACCATAGAGAGATGCGGCATCATGCTCAAGGATGTCTTGGACGTGCTGGAGGGGAGGGCTCCTGAGTCCGTGGTTATCAGCGGGCCGATAGACGCGGATAAGCTCGACTTCCTCGTCCGCGACTCCTACTTCACCGGAGCCCCCTATGGCCTAATAGATGTCAGGAGGATAGTTCTCAGGAGCAGGCTCGTGGATGGTAGGCTCGCGATCAACATAAATGCCGTGGGCGCGGTCGAGGAGATGGCCCTAGCGAGATACCAGAACTTCATGAATATTTATCTCCATCATACTGCGAGAGCTGCTCAGATGCTCTTCTTATCGGGCGCCAAGCTGCTCGATGAGATCATGAGCCTGCCTAGGATGAGCGTCGAAGAATATCTGGGCCACGACGACTATACCGTCTGGTGCCTCATGAAAGCCAATGATAAGACGCGGTGGATCATAGATAGAATAGAGAGGAGGATTATACCCAAGGTTGCTTACGAGCTTAGGCTGAGAGAGGAGGAGGTCCCAGCGGAGGCCCTGAAAAACCCGGAGGAGGTTGTGGGCGATATCTCCTCACTTTCAGGCGCGCCGGAGGATAGGATCTGGCTCGACACACCATATATAACATCCCTACCATTCAGGGGTAGCGGGAAGATCTCCTTCTACGAGGACCGGTATGGCAAGCCGAGGACCGTGGAATATTCATCACCACTCCTCGAGTTCACGTCGAGAATGCACGTCATCATTAGGGTTTACACGGATCCACCCTTCATCGAGCGGGTTAGAGCTGCTTCGGAGAAATATTTTGGGGAGAGGATTGAGACCCTCTCCCGGAGATCCTACGAAGATGAGATAGCCACCGATGGTATATGATGCAGCGATCACTATGATTATCGCGATGAGGGTTATCGCGAAAATCCTCCTCATCTATCGCAGGATCTAATGCGTGGCGCCTGTATAATCGCATGCTCGCGAACATGTTGTTCGGCTTCCTCGAATGCCTAGATGAATCTTCTGA
>CAZWXN010000024.1:0-16632 GCA_964637915.1 uncultured Nitrososphaeria archaeon
GGGAGAAGGGATGGGAATAGGAGCTAGGATGATTGTCCCAGCCCCTCTTGATGGTGATCCATTGAGGAAAGCATATACCTTTTATAGGCTTTGCGGAATTATGCATGATCCTCATGGAGGAGGCGTCGAAGGAGGAGCTGATGAGGAGGATCGCGGGCGAGATAATTCTCTCGGAGAGCCCGGGCCGCGTCATGAGGAAGTGGAGGTCGCTCTTCGAGCTCACCCAAGCCGAGGTCGCGAGGCTCATGAGGATCTCGCCATCAGTCCTTAGCGACTACGAGAATGATAGGCGGAAATCCCCGGGAACAGGGTTCGTGAGGAGATTCGTCCAAGCATTGATAGAGGCGGATGAGCTGAGGGGCGGACAGCAGGTGAGAAAATACGCAGTCTTCTACAGGAGCCTGAGCGCGGCAGTGATGGATCTAGACGAGTTCGAGTCTCCGAGAACAGTTAAGGAGGTTGTCTCGGCCGTCAGAGGCGAGGTCCTCGCGGGTGAAGGTCTCCTCGATATGCCGATCTACGGCTACACGGTCATCGACAGCATCAAGGCAATAAAGCTCCTCGACGCATACGACTTCCTCCATCTCTTCGGTAGGAACCCGATGAGGGCTCTCATATTCACCTCCGTGACGCGCGGTAGGTCGCCCATGGTTGCGGCAAGGCTTTACCCGATAAAGCCTAAGCTGATCATAATACATGGGCCGAGGAGGGAGCAGGTGGATAGGCTGGCGATAGAGCTCGCTGAGCTGGAGAAAATCTGCTTCGCATTATCAACACTCCCAACCGTGGAGGAGCTCATAAATGGCCTCAAGTCTCTCAGGGCCGCTGGGCGTGGGGAGGGATGAAGCCGATAAAGGATATCCGGCTATCTCCCGGGATAAAGGTCTCAGAGCTTATCGAGCAGTTTAGGGAGGCTGGAGGCTTCTCGGCCAAGTATCTCGGCATCGCCGCCAGCATCCTCAAGGAGATGATCGGTGATAAGAGGTGCGTGAAGTTCATCTCATTTGTCGGCGCTCCGGTCGCGACGGGCATTAGGGGTGTAATCGCGGAGGAGATCAAACGAGGCATGTTCGATGTAATAATCACGACATGCGGCGCCATAGATCATGATATAGCCAGGTCCCTAGGCCAATACTATGATGGGGACTTCTGGATGGATGATGAGGAGCTGAGAGGCAGGGGGATACATAGGCTTGGAAGCGTCCTGATACCCCTAGACTCCTATGGCCCGGCGATAGAGCGCTTCATGCAGAATGTTCTCGAGGAGGCGTATTCGGAGGGCGTGAGGGAGCTAGCAAGCTATGAGGTCTGCGAGCTGATAGGTGGTAAGATTCAGGATGAGGAGAGCATACTATACTGGGCGCATAGAAAGGGTATAAAGGTATTCGTCCCAGGGATAATGGATGGGGCAGTGGGCACGCAGCTCTGGCTATTCCAGCAGAGGCATAGGGACTTCAGGCTAAACCTCTTCAAGGATGCTGATGAGCTCGCGGGTATAATCTTCAAGGCTGAGAGGACTGGGGCGCTGATGATCGGCGGCGGCATCTCGAAGCATCACACATTATGAAATCATAATTATGACTCTTAACGGGGTTCTTAACCTGAGTAGGTCTCCCTACAAAATTAAAAGCCGTATCAGATTGACTTTATTCCTTGAATAACCTAAAATCGTGAACCAGTTATACTTACTTATACTTACGGTTATACTTATCTCTCGATCGCCGCCAGTAATAGAGGCAAAACTAGAGTAGCATCACCGTAGATAGTCACATATTTTGCCGTCTCTTTCAGCATCCCCCAAGTTATTGCCTCTGAGAGGCGCGACCCGCTGAGACTCCCGTCATACTCTTGCGCCGTGGTAATTTGAATAGCAAAATCAAGACCGCCACAAAATTGGTTCCACCATAGTAAAAAATGTTTACTGATTCCGCCTCCTAAAATTAGTGCTCCAGACCTTTTGGTTTTGAAGGTAATTTCCGCCAACTTATCAAGGTCTCGGAATAAGTTTAGCCTGAAATCTCGGTGACGTTGATGGAAAAGCCAAAGTTGCGTTCCAACCGCACCATCAATTATTCCTGGAACAAAAATTAGAACGTCATTTTTGTAGGCTGTTTTAAGCAGAGACTCTTCACTATCTATATACTCTCCAAGAAGTCTACACAACTCATAACTACCTAGCTCTCTATATCCCTGCGCATATGTGTCTTCTAAGAAACGTTGCATGAATTTTTCTATAGTCTCTCCATAATTCGCTGAGGGGATGAAAACTGATCCAAGTCGATGTAAATCTTGTCTCCTTAATTTGGGATCATCAACATAAAACTCTCCACAATAGTATTCTCTAACAGATCTAGCGATATCATGGTCAAGGGTTCCACAAGTTGTAACGACATAATCAAAATATCGTCTCTTTAACGCATCTTTTATAATGCCTCTCACTCCCGTAGATATTATTGCAGCTGGAAATGAGAGCCATTTGATACAATTCTTTTCTTTAATCATCTCCTTTAGAATCGCAACACCTTTTGAGAGATAATAGCCCATAAACCCTCCACTTTTAGACAGCTGATTTATGAGTGTTGTTACAGAATCTATCTGTTCAATCCGTAAATCTTCAACATTTACGGGTTTAGATTTCTCATTTTTCATAACATAAATGTTCCACAGAGACCACTATAAATAGGTTAAAAACATAACTATGACTTATAAGAAAAATGAAGAAAGAGGAGGGTTTATTGGAGGGAGGGGGTGGATTTAAGGTTTAATCCTCGGATTCTTTTGCGTGGTATTTGGTTCATTACAGTCCTTTTAAATTTGATTAATCCATCGCCCTTTATGTATATTGCCGTCAAAGTTTTTTGGGGATACTTTTTGTACTTGATTCCTTCTTTTCTTATGTGCTCTATTCCGAGAATCGTTAACATTTTCGATATCGCTTCGGCCTCAGTTGGATCTACGAAGAAGATGGCTATACTATGGTCTTTCTCGCTATAGGTTCCACGGTATTTGAAGAACGATCGAAGGAAATCAGTAACAGTTTTGGGAGACTGACAAATCTCCTCGAGAAGCTCCGTAAAGTAGCGTACTAGATATCGCTCATGTGAAATTAGTTGTTTAAGCTTTTGCATCTTCCTTTGAGTTATAAATCCGATTTCATTATAAAATCTATGCCAGCATCGGGCTGAGATGTGGACTCGATAAATTACTGGTTGTTTGATTTTATAGGTTTTTCCATTTGTTGGCGTCCTCATTTCGCCATCACGTCTTTCTGGCACTATCAGGAAGTCCAACTTGATGTTCTTCAAAAGTTGTTTTAAAAGCATGATAATTTCAGGATTAGTATTGCTAAACACCAATTGTCCATCTCCCCTAAATGTAGGGCCTCCTTCGGTGTCAAAAAGACCACGTATTGCCTCTCTAGAGAATGGCATAACGATTTTCAGGGCTATGAGATGATTAACTTTAGCTACTTCGACGAGTTCGGCAATAATAGAGCTGTAGAACCCGGTATAATGCCAGCCATCTTTATAATAATACCAAGCATTGCCGACGACTTTTAAAGCGAGATTATATAAATGCGTTGCTAGTTCTTTATCGCGAAGTCGGAAATCTATGCCGACACCTCCATGTCTAATCAGCTTCTTAGTAAGTCTGACATGTCCATCACCTAATGAGGCAGTAAATAACTCTGCGAACTCAGCGGTTATCTTCGGAACATTTCTAGTGTTTAGTGGTGTATGCCCTTTATCCCAATTATAGATTACGGCTGGTGACAGTCCGAGCATTTTTGCAATTATATCACATTTGAAGCCTTTTCTTCGATAGTCCATCGCTTTAAAGTATAATCTTACTCTTTCCCACCACAATTTATTCGTATACAATGATGCTCTTGTTTTCTTGAGTATCATTTCTATTTCTTCGATGTCATCATAGCTTAACAGTTCGAATAAATCAAAGCACTTCTTTGACATCCATTGTCACCCCTTTCACCTCATTGTAGATCTCCTGTTCTCCCCACCAGTCTATCGCCACCTCCAGTAATTCATAGACTTCGTGCATCAGCCTCTCCATCAACGGGCTTCCAAGCCACCTCGCGTAGAACCGGCGGAACTCGAAGACATCCATCCCGAGTTTGCCGTAGTCCATTAATTTAACCCTAAAGTCGGTCTTTGGATCCGCCAGCAGGTCCAAGAAGGCGTCAACGCAGTCGATCATATGCTTGAAGTCCTGAAGGGCTCCGGGACCAAGCTCCGCAAACTCATTACCATACCGTTGCTCTATATCCCTCTGCAGCCTTCTGAAGTCAGAGCCCCCATAAAAGGCCACCGGAGATCGGCTCATCATGCCCATCGGACAGCCATCGCATCCATATAAGTCTGGAAAGCTGTAAGGAAAACAGGTTTATGGAGCGGGAATTCAGGGGATTTATTTCCGGAAGTTAAGCCTCCACAAACCCTTCTTCAGCCTCCCCACCTCCCGAAAATTACTTTTTTATGGAAGTTTGTGGAGCAGGTTTAGAAGGGGCTCAAAGAATCTCGAAATCACAACATGAGAGCGATTTTCCTCTTTCTCTCTTATGGTGGAATCAGTTTAAGGAGGGCCTCGACTATGCGATCTACCTAACCACGGCCTGCGAATATGATGGGAGTCTCAGCGGCGCCCGGGTCCACGAGGCGGTATCATGGATGAAGGTTAAGGCTGGCGCAAGGAAGGTAACGGTCTATGGGGATGCGACGATAACCCTGCCACTCATAATAGCCGCCGCGATGGAGTAGCCGCTATCCACCCATCTCCCGGCTCTCAACAACGTCAGCCTTCACGAGCCTCAAGTGCAGTATGCCATTCACGTAGGAGCTCTCGAGAAGCCTAACCCTACATGGGAGCTTTATCTTCCTCCTGAAGCCCCCTCCGCCCCTAAGAAACACCTTATTCTCCAAGACCTCGAAGGAGACCTCGCTTTCGGGGCCCGGGACCTCGGCCGTCACACTTATCAAGCCATCCTCCTCATGAACCTCAACCGGATACCTCTTCAGCTGCTTCGAGCCCTCCAGCGCCCTCCTAATCTCCCTAAACCAGTAGAATCCCAAGATCACTAGGATTCCCGCGAGTATGAGGCCTAGGAGGCCCCTCTGAAGCCTCGCCAATACTGCTAGCCCTAGGAGCCCGAGGACCAAGAGTAGTACCATGAGTGAGAGGCTGCTCCTCATGGACAAGGCCGGGATTCCTATCTAAGTTGTATGGCTGCTTAGGCTTAAACCTATTTCCCCGGATACCGTGATGTAGTGTAGCTCGACCACCCCGTTCTCCGAGAATATGGAACCCACAATCATCCTATTATCCTCGCTCCAGACCAGCACCCTGTCAACGCCCTTCCCGAGAACCCATTTCTCCACGAAGCCCGTTATGAGCATCCTCAGCTCCTCCTCTGATCCACCCGTGAATGACCCCTCCTCAAAGATGAGGTGCGGGCTTACCTGCTTGGGATAAACGATCCTCACACCAAGCTCGTGGAGGATGGATAGCGTCAAGTTATGAGCATCAATCTCCCGGGGGGTGGGCGCGCCACCAAGCTCTCTCAGAAAGGCATTGAATGATTCTTGGGGGCTTAATCCAAGCCCAATGTAATATGTTCCAGTGAACTCGGCGCCTATCGTTGCTATCGTCCCGAGCTGGGCTACAACGCCGCCGGCCGGCGACGTATATACCGGGATGATATAGATTAGCTGATCTCCGATGTAGTAGAGGAGGATATCGCCGATCCTCGGGTTCTCGAGAAGTGTTCTGAGTTTCCTGAACTCTGCATGCCTCTCAAGGGCCTCCATCGCGGCTGAGGGCCCGAGCAGCTTTGTCTCACCCTCTACCGGCACCTTGTAGAAGATCTTCTCGCCGAGATGCGGGTAATCATTCCTAACGATCATGAAGCCGGCGAGATTCCTCCCCAGAGAACCCTTCAGCTGGAGCGAGAGTATGCCAACGAACTCGGGCTTCTCAAAGCCCGGATACCTCGCGATCACGAAGTATGGCTCAACGCCCTCAGGGATCTCATAAAACTCCCTTGCATGGATGAATGTCGCTGGGTCATCAACATGATAATAGTTGAACATCTCGACCTGATACTCGAATACCTCGGCTGGGAACCTAGTCTGATTCTTCAGCCAGTCCGGGATCTCCTCGATCAATATATCTTGGTAGGCTCTTCTTATAAGCTCGCTGAAGAAGTCGCTCCCAGTTATTATCAACCTCACATCGCCATGATAAATATCGACCAGCGCGTATCCCACGAACCTGACATAGCTATTCCCCTTACTCCATGGAACGTTGCCGGCCGGGAGCTTGGCTATCAGCGGCATAAGCCAGTAGGTGTTCTCCCCATCGGTCACCGGGAACATGTCAACGTATCCTCCATCCCACCTGTAAGTGAAGTATGGTAGGAGGAGGTCAAGCCTTTTGTAGACATCCCTGTATCTGAGCAGCTTGATCTGCTTATCCGGGTATGAGAGGAGGAATGTCACGTCGTAGAGCCATGTGATCGGTGGATCAACCACGACGCCTCCCCTCCCATTATATCGCGTCCCGGTTATCTCATCGCTCTCCTCCTTCCCGAGTATTATGGCCGCCCATGTTGTCTCGAGAAGGCCTCCCTCACCATAGTAGATCCTCCGCTGCTTGAAGAATGTGGAGCTATCAACTATGCTGCCATTATTGGCGTCGAGGAGGAGGAAGCCGTTCGGCACATGCGTGTATACGAGATGCTCATTATACCATATGTTCTCGAGCTGAACCCCCCTCGGGAGTATCGGCTTCATCGAGGCGCTCCAGTAAAGCCTGTTCCCGAACCTGATTATATCCGAGTCCTCGAAGTCTACATATGGTATCAGGCCTATCTCCGGCTTAAGCTTCGTGAAGGCGGCATCCCAATCCCACAGCCTCACAAGGGATAAGTCGCTATACGCCTCCTCCAGGTTTATCCTGCCAACCTGGCCTCTCGTAAAATTGTAATAGACTATTGTTATATCCGAAATATCCGCGAGATATCGGTTCACCTCTATCTCCTGCTTGATGTATGGGCCGAGCCACTCGACCTTCCTGGCATCAGCTATCCCATTCTGGATTGCCGCCACAGCAGCGACCATTAGCAGAACTAGGATCACGGTCCCGAGCTTTATCTTGAAGGCATAGAGGAATCCGGGCTTCCTCCTATCCAAGTATATGAAGAGCAGGAATATGGCCGCAATGGCGAATGCTCCCAGAACATATACCTTCGTGTTATAGTCTATGTAGCTTGAGAAGAAGAAGTTGAAGCCTGTCCAGGCGGCGGCTAGGGCTATTAGCGCCTCGATGGTCTCGGCCGGCATCCGGAAGAGCCCCGTCCTGACATACTCGACAATAGTCCTAGCTAATGCCTTGACTATGGCGGTTAAGCCTACTAGGATCATCAGCCTGAGGCCGAGGGCGGAGAGGATCGGTGGAATGAGCATTATCAGGGCTGGTGCGGAGGATATTACCCGGAGGGCGGGCGAGACATCGCCAGCCGAAACAGGGATGAATGGGAGGACGAATAACCCCGAGATATTCTGGATTCCCAAGTCTACTCCCTGGAACGCGGCGGAGACAGCGAGCCCGAAGATGCTGTTAGCGAACATCAGGGAGCCGATAAGGATCTTCGTGACCTGCCACGCCAAGAACCTGCTCATATTAAGCCTGTAGGCCGAGAAGTCTAGGTCATGAAGCTCTAGATAGCCCGCCCTTCGATAAAACTTCAGGATAAGCGAGATCAGCCAGAAAGTGAGGGATCTCCTGTTCTTGAAGTCAACCCGGAAGAAGGCTATCGCCGCTAGGATCAAGCCCCCGAGAAGCGAGTAGTAGAATGGCCTGATGAATAGATCCCCGAATTCCCAGAGGTTTAGGATGAGCCAGATTGTCTGGGAGATTGCTATGAGTGCTATTATGATAATGATCACGAATAGGATGATTAGCCCCACCGGGCTCCTTCTAGTGGGACGAGGACTATGGCGGGACACCATCTCCCTCCGTACAGCTATTTCTAGACATTCTATCATTTAAGGGGTTCCGAGTCCTTCCAGAGATGCTCAAAGTATATCTTGGCTATTCTCGCTAGGCCAGCGTGGTCAGACCAGATGGCGAGGGTGGGGTTTCTCCCCTCCTCCCCGAGTATTATTATTGTTTCATTGGAGTCTGCGATTGCTCCCCCGCCAAATAGCTGGTCCCTGAGCCTGACCTCAGCATACTCCTTTAGCCTTATAGCTAGGGCCCTGTTACAGTTGCTGGAGAGCATTATCTGGACTCTGCCATTCCTCGCCTTTAGGGTCGTGAGTGTTGGGAGGAGCATGGCGAGTATCTCCTTGCTCATCCATGGTGTGGCTAGCTGGAGCTCGGAATCACAGCCCTCCAAGAGCGACTTAAGCTTAGACAATATATTCAGCTCGCCTCTAAGTATCCATACATCATGCTTCTCCCTCGCCCCTAGGCCCTTGGCGACGGGGGAGAGCTCGCTGAGAAGAAAGCTCTCAATTCTCTTAAGATCTCTCTCAATCCTCATTCTACTAATCTCTAAGGCGGTCAAAATATTCCTAGCATGGTATCTCGCTGGCCTCCCACCCTCACTCCCAATCCATCCCTTCTCCTCAAGGCTCTCAAGAACCTCATAGACCTTTGAGTATGGTATCTCAGCCGCCTCGCTAACCTGATTAGCTGTCATCTCCCCATGCTGGAGAAGAGCCAGATAAGCCCTCATCTCGTACTCCGTCAAGCCAAGCTTCTGAAACGCCTTCCTAAGCCTCTCGCTTACCGGAACAGTCATGCCACAATTCTAAGCAATATAATGGTATTCAAATATTGCGAAAGAGATCTGACAAGGAAAATTGAAATGAGGATGGGAAAAAGGGTAGTAGGGGTGTTTACTCAAACTCTGAGCTAGTCTCGGGCTTGGATTCCTTCTCCTTGCCTTCTTTCTTCCTAGAGGCGGCGATTACCTCGTCTATTCTCAGGATCATCGCGGAGGCCTCAAAGGCGCTCTTCAGAACCTGCTCCTTGACTTTCACGGGCTCTATGACGCCGACCTCCACCATGTCCTGAACCTTGCCGGAGAATACCTCGACGCCATAGTTATGTAGGCCGCGCTCATGCTTCGCCCTAAGATCGGTCAGGATCTCCACAGGCTCTAGGCCCGCGTTCTCAGCAAGCGTCCTCGGGATTGTCTCCAGAGCATCGGCAAAGGCGAGCATCGCGAGTTGCTCCTTCCCAGGATACTTCGGAGCCTCTCTTCTTATGGCTGCAGCCAGTGCCATCTCGATTGCGCCCCCGCCGGGGACATACTTCAGGTCCCTGATCAGGGAGATCAAGTTCATGATCGCGTCGTTTAGCGCCCTCTCGGCCTCATCCAGCTGCCTCTCAAGACCGGCTCTTACCAATATCGAGACGGCCTTCGGGTTTTTGCACTCTTGGACGAATACCATCCTATCCTCTCCAATCTTCCTCTCCTCTACTAGGCCCGCCTCTCCAAGATCCTTCTCCGTCAGATCTTCGAAGTTCGTGACGATCCTAGCACCAGTTGCCCTCGCGAGCTTCTCCATGTCCGAGGACTTTACTCTCCTGACCGCGAGTATGCCGGCCTTAGCGAGGAAGTATTGGGCTATATCATCTATGCCCTTCTGGCAGAAGACAACATTGGCCCCGACGCTCGCGACCTTGTCAACCATCTCCTTCAGTATCCTAGTCTCCTCGTCGAGGAACTGCTTCACCATAAGCGGATCCCTTATCCTTATCTCAGCGCTGAACTCCGTCTTCTCTATCTCAAACGGAGCATTTATCAGGGCTATCTTGGCATTCACTATCCTCTTCGGCATCGCTGGGTGAACGACCTCCTTATCGATAATGACACCCTTGATGAGCTCGCTCTCCAACAGGCTCTTACCCATCTTCTTTATGATCTGGATATTGTCCTTGTCGGCGTAGAGCCTTCCGTCCCTCTCCTCAACTATCTGCAGGACAGCCTCAATCGCGAGCTTGGCTATATGGTCTGCCGCAAACCCGAGGCTCTTGCTTCCAAGGGATGTCTTCACGATCTTCATCAGCGTCTCTTTATCCTCGAGCTTGACGGGAATGGCCAGCTTATGGAGCTCGTTGAGGGCTATGTCGAGAGCCCTTCTATAGCCGGTTATAATCGTGCTTGGGTGTATTTTCTGCTCGATCAGGTCCTCAGCCCTCTTTAGGAGCTCGCCAGTAAGCACGACAGCGCTCGTGGTGCCGTCTCCAACGCTGGTGTCCTGGGCCTTAGCGACCTCGATCAGCATCTTGGCCGCCGGGTGCTCGACATCCATCTTGTCCAAGATTGTCGCGCCATCATTAGTGACGATGACGTCGCCAATCGAGTCGACGAGGATCTTGTCCATCCCCTTCGGGCCGAGGGTGGTCTTCACCATCTCGGCGATTATCTTCGCCGCGGCGATGTTGTTCCTCATAGCAGCCTTACCTCTAGTCCTGCTAGTGCCCTCCTTCAGTATTAGAACAGGTTGACCCGCACCAACAATTCTGGACATCTCACACACCTCCCAAAACCGGAGAATCTAGTCCGGGATGAGAGGCTTTGAGCTGAATTTAAGGATTATTAGCCGCCCTTTATAAGTGAGGGCGAGCGGCAAAACCCTTAATGAGGCTATCCAGCTCCCCTAACAAGCTCTGCTATATGCTTGGGCAGCCGCTCGATGATTCTATTGGGTTGAGTAGTATCCTCTAAGGAGAGTCCTAGCAGCTCTATCAATATCCTCTCTCCTAACTGTTCTTCTGCCAGCATATTGTGCTAGGCTTAAAGCCTCTTTTGCTATCGCTATCCCTATCTCCTCTAGGATTTTTCTGAGCTCTTCTGCTGCATCCTCGCTTGCTCTAGCAGCTCCAGCCTTCTTTATCAGCCTGTGAATAGGTGCTAGTGAAAGCTCCCTATCACTCACCATCCCAACTCCCTTTCATTGTGTAATTGGTCTTAGATGTATTTATTGGTTTAGCCCGGCCTGCAAATGCTTCCCGCCGAAGTATTACCCCGCGAATCCATGGTTGCCTACAGAATGCTCATCCCCGCGGCGCTATGAGGGAATTTTTATAATGCAGTATTACTGAATTCGACCCGATCGAGTAATGTGGAGGGAGAAGGTCATCTGCCCCCACTGTGGCCGGGAGACACCTAAGGCTCAGTTTTGCAAGTTTTGTGGAAAGCCACTTATTGAGGAGAAGCTTGAGGAGGAGGTGGTCTCTGAGATAGAGGCGCAGGCGGAGAAGGTTAAGCAGGAAGTTTCGGAGGAGGTCGAGAAGAAGCCTCACGAGATCTCGGAGGAGAGAAAGATCGTGGAGCAGCTCGCGAACTATCTCAACTGGAGGCATAAGCTCCTCGAGCTGTTCCTCGGCGGCGAGGCATCAGCCGAAGTATTCTTAGACCTCTACAAGGAGTATCAGGGGAAGATTAAATCAATTAACTCGAGGAGGCTTGAGCTCATAAACTCGCTCGAGCAGAAGCTGAATGAGTTGACGACGAGGCTTGAGCAGCTTAGAGTTAGGCATGAGGTTGGCGAGATCTCCGACAAACAATACATAACTGAGAAGCTCGCGATAGATAGGGAAATCTCAAAGATTAGGCCGAGGATTGATGTGCTGCGGAACTTCCTTGACGTAAAGCTTAGCGATATCCCGGCTTATGAGGAGCGTATCAGGAGCTTGAGGGGGCGGATCTTGGAGAAGGGATCCTCCCTCGGCCTGAGCGATGATGATATCAGCATGATCGCCGGAGACCTTGATGAGACGCTGGAGGCGTTAAAGGATCTTATGAAGATTTACGAGAGGTTGAAGAAGGAGCTTGATAAGATCGAGTTGAGATATAAGATCGGAGAGCTGAGCGAGGAGGAGTATCAGGCGGCGAAGCAGAAGATCGAGAGACAGATGCAGTTATCCTAGCCGCCCGGCAACCTTTATTTCATCGCTCTCTCAAGCCTTACCCATGGTTAGAGTAGTTGTTGTAGCTGTTCCGGGAGCGGGTAAATCCACGATACTCAAGAAGCTTGTCGAGAAGATCCCGGGGCTTAAGATCGTGAACTTCGGGGACTACATGTTCGAGGAGGCGAGGAAAGCCCTCGGGATATCGGATAGGGACGAGATGAGGAAGAGGATTAAGCCGACGGATTATAAGCAGCTCCAGGAGAGGGCGGCTGAGGAGATCTCGAAGCTTGACGGCGACCTGATCATAGATACCCATGCCGCGATAAAGACGCCCTATGGATATTACCCCGGCATTCCATCCCGCGTTGCCGAGATATTGAGGCCGGACGCGATAGTTGTCCTCGAGTTTAGGCCCGAGGATATTCTACAAAGGAGGCTGAAGGATCTCCAGGCTGCTGAGGGCCAGAGGAGGATTAGGGAGGTTGAGGCTGCTGAAGAGGTCGAGGAGCACCAGTTGATCGCTAGAGAGCTTGCGGCGGCCGCCGCAAACCATGTATGCTGCTATCTCGTGCGTCTCAAGTTCATGCATCCACAGAAGTATCCATATCAGCATGCGGATGAGGCTGCTGAAGCCCTAGCCGACTTGATCAAGAAGTTGAAGGGCGAGTAACCGCCTTATTTCCACTTTATCGCCGATAGCCCGACATAGACCGCTAGGAGGAGTATCCATGCTAGGGTCAGTGCTATCGCCCATGTGGAGATGCTCGAGACTGCCGTGTAGATTATTGGCGTGCAGACGGCGAGTACTAGGAGGATTATGGGGATGAGCTGGGTCGCGAGCGCCCTCTTCATCGCCCCAGCTCTACGGCTAGCAGGCTTTAAGCTTTAGCTTTCATCTTCCCTGTAAGCCTTCCTCGCCGTGACTATGTATGCTGTGTGAGCATGCATCTGATGCTCCGGCCGGGTCATTCCCCTCCGCACCCTCATCCTCCTCAATAGTATCTCGACGCATGATATGTCAGCGAAGCCCTCCATCCTCAGCCTCTCAACAGTCTCGACTATCTGCTCCATCGTCGGGCTTATAGAGATCAGCACCCCACCATCCCTAAGCGCCTTCTTCGCGTTTGAGACTGCGAGCCATGGGGTTGGTATATCCAAGATGACAGCGTCGACATTTTCTTCATCTATTGACTTTGTTAAGTCCCCATGCTTCAGCTCGACATACTCCCTGAGCCCAAGCCTTTCAAGATGCTTCGCAACGAGCTCCAAGTGCTCCTGCTCGATATCATAGCTGTAGACCCGCCCGCTCGGCGCAACATAGTAGGCTAGCATTGTTGTCAGGACCCCGGCCCCGGTCCCGCCCTCAACAACCCTGCTCCCACATCTCACGCCGCTCATCAGGATTATGTAGCCCAAGTCCTTTGGATAGACTATCTGAGTCACCCTCGGGAAGCTCAACACATGATCAAGAATCGTGGGCTTTAGGGCGACCCAAACAGACCCCGTATTAGTCCTGATCCTCGACCCATAGCGCAGGCCGATAACATTCTCTAAGTCAATATAGCCCTCGCTGCTATGGAACCTCCTACCCCTCACCACCCTCAGAAGATACCTCTTCCCCTTCTGGGTCACGAAAAGAACCTCATCACCCTCTTCTATCTCGCTCATCCCAAGAGCTAAGCTCTTGAGAACAAGGCTTAAACAATTACTATCCACCAACACCGATGAGCTTGGCTACAACGCTTATAGAGCACCAGCCAGCACTTATTATCCGGTGAGGAGGAGGGCTTTCTTGCTGGGATTAGCGTCCCTTACAGCCGCCGCGATAGCGGGCTTTATCGCCCTTAGCAGGTTAAACTTTTTCACTAGGGAGGGTGGGGAAGTCAGGGAGACCGGGGTGGCCCGTGTAAGGCTAAAGCTTCCAGAGCCATCCTACAAGAGCCCAGTCTCGATAGAGGAGGCGATACTCGTTAGGAGGAGCATCAGGGAATATGCCGACAAACCGTTAACCTTGAAGCAGCTCTCCCAGATACTCTGGGCGGCTCAGGGGATAACTGAGAGGCGCTGGGGCTTTAGAACAGCTCCATCAGCTGGCGCAACATACCCCCTCGAGGTCTATGTCGTGGTCAAGGGTGGAGGGGTGGAGGATCTCGACCCCGGGATCTATCATTATCTGCCAGCCTCGCATGAGATAGAGCTCGTGAAGCCGGGCGACTATAGCAGGGATCTCATGAGGGCTGCTCTCGGCCAGGAATGGGTCCTAGAGGCGGCCGTGAACCTCGTGATAAACGCGGTCTATGAGCGGACGACGAGAAGATATGGTGAGCGCGGATACCGGTATGTCTACATGGAGGTGGGGCACGTTGGCCAGAACGTCTACCTCCAATGCGTGAGCCTCGGCCTAGCATGCGTCGTGATAGGAGCATTCTACGATGATGAGGTTAAACGGATAGTAGGGGGAATCGGGGAGCCGCTCTACATAATTCCGATCGGGGTCAAGAAGGGGCCCTGGATAAGGTAATAATAAGGGCTGATACATGTTGATGTTGGCGATGAAGAGTCAGAGTTGCGCGGAGTTGATGAAGTGAAGGCATTTGACTGAGCCATCCATAATTCTCTTCATCATAATATCATCGTAATATGGGATGGGATGCGGGTTGGGGAAGGTCAAGCCGGTGAGGGTTGATTGGCTGACGAAGACGGCGAAGGTATCCCCTATGTCGCCTCTCATCCTAGCGGCGGAGAAGCTCGGCATAAGGTGGCTGATGCTCTTCGATGGCGAGTATGTCTATGGGTCGTCGCCGGGCCTTGTTGAGGCTGCTGACACGCTAATACGCGTTCTAAAGCCTAGAAGTCTCATAGACCTCTTCGGAGGAAGCGGCGCTATCTCGAAGCTTGCGGCGATGAATGGCGTGAAGAAGATAATATATGTGGACCTGTATCCCGAGGCAGCATCCAGAAACCTGAGAAACGTGAGAGAGGTGCAGATAGTGAGGGAGGATGCATTCAAGTTTCTAAGCCGTGGGGTTAGATGCGATCTCCTAATAGCCGACCCACCGGAGGAGCTCGTGGACAAGACCATGCGATACCTGATGCGTAATAGGCATATGTTCAGGAAAGCCGCCTTAACATGGATAGGATCTGAGTGCCCGAAGAGGAAGATTGATAGCCTCTCAAGGATGAGGATGATGGAGGTTGTCGAGGTTTGGGGGGACTTCTTCCTAATCCTATGGAATCGCGGGCTACGAGACAGGATCGAGAGGGTTAAGCAGATGCTGGAGTAGCGGCGAGTAAGGTTAAAAGGCTGAAGCTGACATCAGGTATTCTTGGGTGAGGTGTTGATGGGAGGCCGGCAGGTTAACCCGTATCTACCGCATAACCCAGCATCCTCCGAGGAGAGGTCCGAGGAGAAGAAAAAGAAGAAGGGCAAATAGTGTCTCGGTTTGGGCGCGTGTGCGCTGAAAATAGGCATTTTAGGAGGCCTCTCCTCCTACAGGCTCGGAGGATACCTTAAATGAGGATAGTGACGATAGGCGATAGGAGCTTTACGGCTCTCTGGAGGCTTGTCGGCGCTGAGGCGCTTGAGGCAAACTCGGATGATGAGGTTCGAAGAATTCTGGAGAGGGTTTTTAGGTCCGGGGAGTATTCCGCGCTGATAATCCCTGAGAGGTTCTTGGATCATGTTAATGAGGTGAGATCGGAGCTTCACTTGGAGGAGCAGATTGAGCCCGTGGTGGTATTCGTCCCCGAGCCCGGTCTGGGAAAGAGGGCGGAGGATCTCAGGAGGAGGATAAGTCTGGCCATGGGGGTTGAGGTTCATGTCTAGAGGAGGGGTGATGATATGAGCATCGCATCGCTTCTGCTTGAGGAGAAGAAAGCGATGATGTATGTCGAGGAGGCTAGGAAGAGGGCTCAGGAGATTATTCAGAGGGCGAGGGCTGAGGCTGAGAGGATAATGAGGGAGACCGCTGACGAGGAGGCTGCTCGCAGGGAGCTATGGGAATATGCTGAGCGCCTCAAGGAGGAGGCTGATAAGATTATGAGAGAGTATAGGGCGAGGGCTGAGAGGATTAAGGCGATCCCGGATGAGCTGATTGAGAAGGCTGCAAGCTTGATAGTTGAGGAGGTTTTGAGCCATGAGCTCTGATCAGATTGAGGCATTGAAGGAGGAGATTTGGAGGAGGGCTAGGGAGAGGGCTGATCAGATCCTGAGGGAGGCTGAGGCCGAGGCTAGCAGGATCATCGAGGAGGCTAGGAGGAGGGTGGAGGAATTGGCTAGGAGTAGGATCGAGCCTGAGAAGCTCCTGCTTAGAAGGAGGATCATCGGGAAGGCGATCAGCGATGGGAGGAGGATGATTATCATGGCGAAGAACGAGGTTGTTGAGAGAGCTTTCGAGAAGGCTGTTGAAAAGCTTAGGAGGGAGGCTGAGTCCAAGTCCGAGGCATACGTGAATTTTCTCCGTAGGAGCTTGGAGCGCGCCCTTGAATACATCTCGGGCCCGGACATCGATGAGGTGGTAATCTATGCGAATGAGTCGGATCTAAACCTCGTTGCTAGCATGGTTAAGGATGCTCCGGTGCGGGTGAGGCTCGAGAAATCCCCGATAATCGGCGGTGTAAACGTCTTGAGCGCTGATGGGCGAAAGAGCTATTATAGCTCGATAGAGAGCAGGCTTGAGGCTCTTAAGC
>CAZWXN010000025.1:0-16519 GCA_964637915.1 uncultured Nitrososphaeria archaeon
GCCGGATGGCTCAAATGATATGTGAGATGAGACATCATGTAGAAAGAGGTTTTGAGGATGGGCTTGATGGGCATGAAGGTTATGAGGGTTCTAGGTTTGGGGGATGATGGGCCCGCTGGGATTTGTTCCGGCCTTCGGCCAATTGTGGCCTATTCGGCCGGTTGAACCCAGGTCCTTCCGGTTATCAGCCGGACGCTCCAACCAGGCTGAGCTACGGGCCCGCATCTCCACGAAGAACGCCCCAAATTATATACTTTGATGCGGCGGTCTCGGCAAGTCACCGCATCTCAGCCGATATATCCTCGATCTCAGCATTCTGGGCCTCGACGATCTTACGTGGATCTATTCTTATCAGCTTGTTTATGGCCCCGCCTCCGCCTAGGACGTAACTCTTCTCGAGGACCCTTGGGTCGATCAGGGTCTTAAGCGGGATGCCTATGGGCGGGAGCTCTCCAACCTCATATCCCGTAATCTCCCTAACTTCTCGAGGCGATGCAAGCCTCGCCCTGCCAAGTTTCTTCTCAATCTTCTTCATGTCGATCCGCGACCTACCATCAACTATCGCCAGAACAGCCCCTTCACTCTCAGTTACTAGGAGGATTGACTTGATGATTTGGCCCGGGTCTGCTCCCGTCGCCCTAGCAGCCTGCTCCACGGTCTTGACCGGCGCATCCAGCTCAAGGATCTCGCCGCCCAGCCCCCTCACGAGCTCCTCAAACTCCCTACTCACAGGCATGGCCTAATACCCCCATGCGCCACAGCTCAGGAATCACTAGACTTTACTATCTCAAGAATTTCGCGGAACTTCTCGTGCTCCGCTGATCCAAGCATCTCGTATACAAGTGACTCCCATGTGGTTGGTATTGCCCCGGCGCTTATCATCCGCTGGACCGCGACCTCCTTGTCAATAGGCCTCCTTGAGCCGATGCAGTCCACGGGAATATAGACCCTATAGCCGAGCTCGAGAAGATCTAGAGCGGTCTGGAGTATGCAGATATGCGCCTCGATTCCGGCCAAGATCACCATCTTAGGCCCAATCTTCTCCAAGGACCCGCGAACCTGCTCGCACTTCACGCAGCTAAAGCTCGACTTTAATATCGGCTCCACGCCAGCGGCCCCCTTCACCTCACTAACAGTTTCACCGAGCTTGATCTGCTCAGTCAATATGATAGGGACTCCTAGAACCCTGCAGGCCCTAATCAACTTAACCGCGCTCCTCAAGACATCATCCGAGCCGTGAATATGCTTCAGCAACCTCTCTTGGAAATCTATGACAAGGAGTAGATAGCTCATGTCGAGGGCTGGAAACTCCTTGGAATTAAGGTTTATTCCTACATCCATAGAGCCAGTAGAGCTTCCTCATGCTCCACTCGTCAAGCGCTTCTAGGAGCGGCTTACGGTAAACATATTCCCTGATAAATTTCACATGCTCTTTCACGAGAGCCTCGATCTCTTCTCTACTCACATCCCCCTTCGCGATTTTTCTTCTCAGGGTTTCCAGCGGAGTGAAGTGATAGGGCTGCCCGACGTATCGCACCCTAGTAATCATGCCCTCTCTTGCCAGCCTCGCCTTAAGATGAGTTTGCAAATGCTCTGAGATACAGGCGGCCTTCTCATAGCGTATCAGCGTGCTAGCGACTTTCTCCGCCTCCCTGATCGAGCCAGCCCCAATTATTTTCCTCTCCTCCAAGAATAGCTTAAGCCACTCATCCACGTCGACGCGCCCCGTTATGATCGTTCTAAGGGTTAAGCGCGCAACCTCAATAGCTCTCCTCGCCTCCACCTCGAAGGAGACTAGGTCTCCATAGCAGTAGACATCGGGGGCTCTCCTTAGTCCCCGGAGCTCGAGTAAGATATGCTCATATCCCTTGAGCCAGGCCTCCGCGGGGCTTGGAAGCCTCTCTCCAACCTCCTCTATGAAGTCCTCATACTGGATACTCTCGGAGGCTAGATCCTGCACTAGGTCGCTTATGTTCTCGGGGAGGTTTAGCATTATGGCGTCGGGCTTGATGCGCTTCAGCTCTGCGGCGGCCTCCTTAGAAGCCCTCATGCTCGGGGGCTTAACTATGATCTCGACCTCCGCCCCCATCCTCCATCCTCACCATCCAGGATATTACCGGTAATTTATTCATTGATCAGATCTCAGCCTCGGCCAGGCCGAGGAGGGCGATATTCCCTATATTTACCCTTTTGAGATGCTTCTTCGCGGCCTGATAGCATCTCTCAACCTGCTCTCTAGGGGTTATCGTCATATCGCTCATGAGATAATCCGGGTGGAATATGAGGAGGCTGTATGGGATCTCGGGGTCGAGGCTCGCTATGAACTCCGCGATCATCGAGACCTCATACTCATCAACATAGTGGGGGACGAGGAGGGTTGTCGCGTTCAAGACCGGGGTGTCTCTCCTCCGCTCATAAAACTCCTTGTATATCAGCTCGAAGTTCTCGAGGACCCGCTCATTATCCCTCCCCGTTAGGGCGCGGTGAACGCTCGGCGTATAGGCTTTCAGATCGAACTTTATATTGCCGCCGCTGATGTATGCAAGCTCCCCAGCCCTCTTAACTAGCTCAGGCGCTCCGCATCCATTCCACTCAAAGCAGATCCTAACGATCCTCTTCTCAGGCTTCTCCTCCAATATCCTCCGGGATGCATTTATAGCGAATGGCAGTTGCGGCTCCGGGGAGCCGCCGAACCAGCACCAGCACGTAATCCTGAAGTCCCTGAGAGTATGTTTGACCAGCTCGTCAGCCAATACAAGCCCTCCCTCACTTAGCCTCTTATGAGACCAGTTCTGGCAGAAGAGGCAGTCAAAGCTACAGCCATAGAAGAAGAGCGCGAGGTTATAGTAGCCATACTCGGGCCCATTCTTGACCGCGTAGGCTGGATAGCCGCATCCCGTTCCAGCTGGGCAGAACCATGCCGCGCAGCAGTTTGTAACATGAGCATCTAGATAATAGTGGAGTAGCGCCTTCTCCGCTGAGACGAGCGACTTGAGTCTTCCACCGACATTTCTTCTCAGGCCGCAGTAGCCCGCCTCGCCCTCCCCGATCAAGCAGTCCGCATCGCAAAGCCCGCATCTCACCCCGCCAGCCGTCCTCGGCGGCTCGGGTGGAAGACCCCACCTCGTCCTACTCTCTCGATGAGATCGCATAGCTATCTCTAAAGCCTCCTCAGGCCTCTCCCTCAGGCATCTAACGCAGACGCCGATGCTCTCCGAGATATTCCTCGACTTGGCACCGCAGATCTTACACTCCTTCTCACGAACCACTCTCGGGAGAAATATCAAGCTCTAGCAAGGACTTCATCCAGCCGATATTTCAGCATTTCAAGCCGAAGGAAGATGCGGAGGATATATCTCTTACGTGATCCCGGCTCTCACCCGGAAAAGGACTTGAGAGGCTATGAGGAGCTTCTTCTAGGCGTCGCGGCTGGATCGGCTCAGGGAGTCTTCGAGTGGCTCCCCGTGAGCAGCAAGACAATACTACTGTTCATCTTCTATCTCGCAGGCATTAATCCATCCGCGGCATACATGCTCAGCCTATTCCTGAATGGCTCGACAGCCGCGGCCGCAATAGCCTACTTCAGAAAAGATATTCTCAAGATGGTTAAAGGGCTGGCTGGCGATAAGGAGGGGATAAGGCTCCTCAAGTTCATACTCGCTTCAATCATCGCGACCGGGCTCGCAGCCCCACCCCTCGCCCTCCTAGTCGCCGAATCCCTCGAACATCTCGACAAGCTATCTATGATCCTCATAGGAACATTATACATTATCATGAGCATCCTACTCTGGAGGGGCGGGAGGATGGGAGATCATGGGAACCAGGCAGAAGACTTCAGGCCATATAGGGATGGGCTTCTCGCGGGTCTTGCTCAAGGTTTATCAGCGCTGCCCGGGGTCAGCCGAAGCGGGATAACGGTCCTAGCGCTGCTCGCGCTCGGCAAAAGCCCGCAGACAGCCCTAAGGCTCTCATTCCTCATGAGCATCCCCGCAACAATCGGCGGATCAGCATACGTGCTCCTCCTAAATCAAGAGATAACAGGCCTCATCCCAGCAGCCGCTCTCATCACAGCAATAGCCACAGCAATCGCCATATCGCTCATTACAATCGCCGCGCTACTAAGAGCATCCCAAAAGCTGAAACCATACATGCTGACAATAATCATGGCCGCAATAACACTGCTCGCGGTACTAATATCCGCCCAAAACCCTTAACACCTAAATCCAGGCAGAAAAACTCTTAGAAGTGCGCCCCGGTAGCTCAGCCGGCAGAGCGGCGGCCTCGTATCCACTCTTGGCCAGAAAGCCGTTGGTCCCGGGTTCAAATCCCGGCCGGGGCTCCATCTGCATCTTCCTGTACTACGAGTCTGAATTGTATTAGTGCGCTCGTTTGATTTTTATCGTTGAATGTTTTCTTTTTCTGTGGTTTGAGAGGCGCTGTTGTTGTTATTCCGACTTATAATGAGGCTGAGAATGTTGGCTGGCTTATTCCGGCGGTTCTTGATGTTCTTGAGTGTGCTGGCTGGAGGGTTGTTATCTTGGTTGTTGATGACTCGAGCCCGGATGGAACGGCTGATGTGGTTCGTCTGATGGCGGCCTCCCGACCTGGGATAGACTTGCTTCAGAGGCCGGGCAAGCTCGGTATCGGCTCCGCCTATATAGATGGTTTTAGGAGGGCTTTGGAGAGGCATGGCTGGGCCGACTATATCTGCGAGATGGATGCTGATGGTAGTCATCCGCCGGAGACCCTGCTCAGGATGCTTGAGCATGCGGAGAGCTCTGGGGTGGATGTCGTGATAGGATCCCGATATGTTCCGGGAGGCGGCTGGGTTGAGGGCTCCATATACAGAGTTCTCGTGAGTCGTGGAGCAAACCTGCTCGCGAGGATCTCGACAGGCGTCAGGGTTAGGGATGCGACATCAGGATTCAGGGTCATCCGATCAACGGCCCTCCAGAAGATCATAGATAGGCTCACAGAGCTCTGGTCAGGATACGTATTCCAAGTGCAGCTTCTCTATCTTCTCCATGAGGCTGGATGCAGGATCGAGGAATATCCTCTAAGGTTCCTCCCACGAAGGGCTGGGAAGTCGAAGCTTGGCAGAAGCGAGATTACACACTATGCCTCTTGGTGCTTAAAGACAATGCTTCGGAGGATCATGGGGAGATGAAGAGGCTTAGGGATCTCGGTGAAGGGGGGCTTATCGAGTGGATAGTTAGGAGGCTTGATGAAGGTGAGGGCGCATCTCTCCCGCCCGGCGATGATGCTGCCGACCTCCTATTCGATGGAAGGCTCATAGTGTCATGTGATATGTTTGTCGAGTCAACGGACATGCCGGCTGGGATGAGGCTGAGGGATGTGGGTTTCAAGGCGGTGACGGCGGCGACGAGTGATGTGGCCGCGAAGGGCGGCGCTCCGATAGCATATCTGGTCTCACTCATGCTTCCAAGCGATATGCTCTTTGAGGATTTTCAGGAGCTTTGGATGGGGCTTGAGGAGGCGGCACGCCTCTATGGTGGAAGAATCATCGGCGGCGACCTGAACTCGGGGAGGGAGATAATAATAGATGTCATGTGCTTGGGGACGGCGGATCGGACGATATCGAGGATTGGTGCCAGGCCGGGCGATATACTGGCGGTTACGGGGGAGTTTGGCTCGCAGGCAGCAGGCCTCCATGCGCTTCTCAGCGGGAGGAGGGGAGACCCACTCTCAGAGAGATTAATCGAATGCTTCTCTAGACCTATTGCTAGGGTCAGGGAGGGCGTGGAGCTCGCGAGGACAGGTGCAGCATCATCCTCGATAGACTCTAGCGATAGTCTTGCGAGGTCGCTACATGAGCTCAGCAGGGCGAATGATGTCGGCTTCATAATTGATGAGCCGCCCGTGAGCCGGGAGGCCGAAGAATATGCCAAGAAGTATGGCCTAGACCTATTCGACTTAGTATTCTATGGCGGCGAAGAGTATGAGCTCGTCGTGACGATAAAGCCGGCGCTACTTGACATGGCGCGTGAAGCCGTTGAGAAGGCCGGGGGAAGGCTGATAATCGTAGGAAGAGTCTCAGAAGATAAAGTGATAAGGGTTAGATGGGGAGGCGAGTGGCGGGTTCTCGAGGATAAGGGATATCAACATTTCGCCACGAAGTTATGATAATAGAGTATGGCGGCGATAGTCTTCGCATCCCTTATCTTGTTTCTCTTAATCGCCTCTAGGACCTCCTCGATGCTAAGCTCCACGACCGATAAGTCCTCGTCTATCTCTAGGCTCTGGGAGCCCCTCCTCAGCCCCCTAGCCAAGTAGATATAAAGCCTCTCACTGCTATAGCCGGGACACGGATATATTGTGAGCAAGTGGATGAGCTCATCGGCAACATAGCCCGTCTCCTCCTCGAGCTCCCTCCTAGCGCAGATCTCGGGATCCTCGCCGGGCTTAAGAGTCCCAGCTGGAATCTCGAGAATATACTCGCCAATGGGATGCCTATACTGCCTGACTAAGATGATCCTTTCTTCAGGCGTTACGGGGACTATGGCCGAGGCGCCGCCATGCTCCACGACCTCACGATAAAACCTCTTACCCGACGGCAGCTCAACAAGCTCCCTCCTCAGGGAGACGGCTCTACCCCGATAAACCTGCTCGCTCGAGACAATTCTCGCCCGCATCCTCTAAAGCCCTAATGAGGGCATCCTCATTAATTTAAGGAATGACGCCCCCTCATGTCAAGCCCAACAGGATAATTTCCCCCAATCTGATTTAATGTCTCTCGAGAGGGGTGACTTTGGACTGTTTACGTCACCTTCTTTCCTTATATTTCTCCTTGTAGGAGAGCTTTATGTGGAGTAGTATGAGCTCCGATCCTCACGGGGATGTTTACGAGTCTCTCATGGAGGCTTGGAGGATTGAGAGGGGTGAGGAGGGGCCTGCCAAGCTCCCCGAAGAGCTCTTAGAGGGTATACGGAAATATATTGGAGGCCTCAAGCACCAGCTTAGGGTCTCTGATAGGGGGACGCTTACATCGGAGCTGAAGGAGGTCTTTCTCGAGACAGTTACAAAGATCGTGCGGGAGCTCTTTGAGCTAAGGCTGAAAAAGCTTGTTGAGGCGGCGGTCGAGGAGAAGCCCCTCGAGAATCTTATCGGATTTGAGCGCCGAATCTATCCAAGGCTCGTATCGCTTATCAAGGAGTATAGGGATTGCGTTGGAGAACTTATCGAGGCAGTTGCCTACCAGAACTGGGAGAGGATACCGTCAAGATATGAGCTCGTATGCTTCCTAAAGGATACGCCGGAGTTTATCGGGATAGACATGGAATCCTATGGGCCATTTAAAGCCGGGGATATTGCCGCGCTACCATCCGAGAATGCTAGGAACCTAGAGCTTGCCGGGGTCGTCAGGACGATAAAGGTGCTTCAACCTAGAGCGGGGAAGGAGTAGAATAATCTCCCTGCTCAGCTGATTTTGTTCAGCATGAGGATCTTCGGGCTCGAATAGACCTCCTCGCCCTGGATTGATAATAGTATCGCTCCGACTATAACATGCCTGATAGTCCCCTTGTATGGTGTTATGATTCTAATGTAGCCCTCCTTTGTGTTGAGGTCTATGAGTAGCCCTATGCCAACGAAGGCCTCATCAGGGTTCCTGAGATAGCTTAGCACGCCGACCTCATTCTTGGCGAGCTCGCCCAAAGCCTTCTCAGCATCCTGCTCAATTGGTTCGAAGGACTCCTCAGCATAGCCTTGGATAATTGCCTCAATATACCTCTTCACATCCCTCAGGTCCGCCCCATCAGTTATGGTGCTGAGGTTTATCCAGCTTATGGGGACCCTCCTGACAACAGACTTCCTTAGGAATCTCTCGTAAGCTAGCTCGCGGAGTTTGCGCCGAGCAGATTGATCCCTTCTTCTAACCTCTCGGGGTGGTGGGAGCACTTCATATACCACGCCGAGCCTCTCACATTCCTCTCGAATCTCATCCGGGATCTCTCCTATCGAGGCGAGATAATTGGGCTTGAGGATTCTTATCAGCTCCCTCTTATGCTCTATCGCCTTATCGCCTGAAACCCATCCATCCAGATCTATTGACGCGGCCACACCTCCATATTTCTTTGAGAGTTTTCCGACCAGCTTCTCAACAGCTTTGAGATGCGCCCCGGCTATGGGGGTTGGAGACGTGTATCCGACAATCTCACCACCCTCCATCCTATGATAGGAAATGTCGAGGGTCGGCGCCCTTAGAGAGACATAGCCTATTGTCGTCGGCGGGCAGATGCTCGACTGGCCGAGATCCAAGTCAACGTATACGGCTAGCTTCAGCTTCTTGACCATGCTATTGAGAATGAGTGTTGCCAGCGTGGTCTTGCCAGAGTCAACGCCGCCGTAGACGCAGACCCTGCTCGGGCTCTCTGAGGCCCTCTCGGCCAAGGTTTTCCACTCCTCCGGAATCGTATCGCCCTCGATAATGTCGTAGCCGCCGCCCTCACCATAAGCAATATCCGCCACGAAGTCCCTCTCCGCGTATATGGGCCTAGATCTCCAGCTCTTCACAATCAGCTTGCTTCTGGGAGTCAGAGGGCAGCCGAGCACAGATGCCCTGCCCTCAACTAGGAGCGCCGAGGCCGGGCCATAGAGCATCAGCGTATCACCCTTCTTCACCCTAACCACGGGCATGATGGATCACCTACTCCAAGCCGAGAACACTCTTGAGGGAAAGCATTAAAGCTGAGTATTCATCCTTACTCATACCTCTCATCTTGGGGAGGATGCCCCTGCTTGTAAAAGACTCATCGCAGACTACTATCGTCGCCCCCACACTGCTAACAGCCTCCTCGAGACTTTTCATAAGAGACTTTACAGCGCTCATGTTTGTAGTCGCTCCCAGAACCACATACCTCCTCCCCGCATCCTGATGCCTATGCAGGAAGCGCTTAACATCGTCAACAAGCTCATCAAGGGATCCATATCTCCTAGTCTTAAGGAGGAAGTTGTCTAAGAGGAATGCGGCGCCAGGGCTCTTGCCCGGGTCTATGGCGACTACCGCCATCCTCCTGCCAAGCCCGCCCATGGAAAGCTCCAACGCCCTTTCCAAGCACTCATCCAGCGACCCAAAATCCTCGCAATAAACAACTCTCCTGCCATCAACATGTATCCTCTCGCTTCTCGACATTATAATCACGTCTACGTCGAGGGGGAGGCTCTCAGCATCTATAGAGTGCACCAGCTCAACACCGTATTCCCGGGAGAGCTCCCTAAGCCTCGCCGCCATCTTCATATCCAATGTTACCAGCCCGATCCTCACCCGCCCCCTCATATAGCCTTCTTCCTCACCCAAGCTCTTCACAAGGCTTGAATCTAATATTTATTTAGTCACTCGGCATAGGAAATAGCCGGATACTGATGGTAGCATGTCTGATTGGAGGTGAGGTGGTGTGGGCCGAAAGAGGAGAAAGATCATAAAGAAAGTGGTTAAGCCGTTTCCCAAGCTCTTTATGTGCCCTATCTGTAATGAAGTTAGTGTGGCGGTTTATCATGAGGAGGGGTCGGATGTTGCTAGGGTCGCGTGTGGAAGCTGCGGGGCCAGTGCCGAGGTTAGATGGCTTCCAGCATACATGCCAGTGGACGCCTATGCAGAGTTCTATGATATAGTGACTGGTGCTAGGAAGCCGGTTGAGCAGCCCGTATCACAGGTGGTTGGGGCTGAGGGGCCCTCTGAGACTAGCGAGCTTGGCGAGTTATCCGGCACGCAGGATCAGGGTGAGGCTTATGAGGCATCTGAGGATAGGCAGAGTTGAGCAATACCTGCTTAGTAAGCTGGAAGCTGGCGAGAAGATCCACCTTCTCCTCATAGACCCAGAAGAATCATCTCCTGAAAATGCCTCCATGAGAGCGTCTAAGGCGGAGGCGGGCTCAGAGGGCATAATGGTTGGAGGATCAACATTCTTCTCCCAATCTCAGATGGATGAGCTGGTTAAATCCATAAAGTCATCGGTCAAGATCCCCGTCATAATATTCCCGAACAATATCACGAGCGTAAGCAGGTATGCCGATGCCATATGGTTCATGAGCCTTGAAGTAAAAGCTGGAGCTAGTTATGGGAAAGATTTTTAAACATCACGGAAGTAAAACCATAGACGTGATGGGTCTCAAAAAACCCTTAAAGATAGGGAAAGTCGAACAGTATCTACTGGAGGAGATCGAAAAAGGACCTATTCATATTCTTCTCCTCGATCCTGACGAGTTGTCTTTTTCTTCTGGTGAAAGGCTCGTAAAACTTGCAGAAGCTGAGGGGAGTGCGGCAGTGATGGTTGGGGGATCGACTATAGGTTCACAAATAGATCTTGACAACTTTATAAAAATGTTAAAAAAGTCAACCAGTCTTCCAATAATTATATTTCCTAATAACGTTCAAGCTGTAGCCCCAAGTGCTGATGCTATATGGTACATGGTATTGATGAATTCTTTGGATTGGTATTTTGTAATGGGTGCTCAAGTTCAAGCTTCTCTCCTAATCAAAAAATATAATCTAGAGGCGATTCCGATGGGTTATTTAGTGTTTAACTCAGAAACGGCTGTTGCCTCTATGGGAAGAGCACTACCGCTCCCAAAAAACCAGCCTGAAGTTGCGGTTGCATACTCGTTAGCTGCTCAGTACCTCGGAATGCGTTTTATTTACTTGGAGGCGGGCTCAGGTGCAAGCTCGCCTATTCCAGGCGAGATCATCCGCGCCGTAGCTAATAATGTAGATATACCAGTAATAGTTGGCGGTGGTATACGGAGTATAACACACGTTGATGAGGTCATAAAATCGGGTGCAAACGTAATTGTTACAGGAACCTTAGCTGAGAAGAATCCAGACATGTTAAGTAAATTAATTCGCCATATAAGAGAATACAAGAGAACTTAATCTCTTTAAAAGGAAAGAAAAAGATAAGGGGAAAGACGGAAGGGGCTTAAAGTTGAAATGTCTTATGTTTTTCGTATAGTCTTTGAAGAAACAATTGAAATCTTGCTTTTTGCTGTCTAATGCTGTCTAGGTAATTCTCAATCAATTGTTTAGCTCTTTTTAGATCGTTAATGTTTTCTAGGATTATTGAACGTTTCACCATTCTTTCTCTATGTCAGAGTTGCAACTTCTTCAGCAACGTCAAAGCCTCTTTCCCATATATCTGCCATCTATTAAGGTAATCGTAGGAATGCCCTCCAAATGTATCTTCTAGCCATTGTAAGATCTCATGATTGGTGTTTGAAATGCTGAGGACGGGGTAATAATAGTCTTTTTTGTTAACTCTCGCTATGTTAAGCGACCCCTCTGAATCGACAAGCCCTTCAAGGTACCTTAATCTTTCTTGACGATTAAAGCAGGATAGTGTGCCGATTCTGTCGCTCTTGTAATCTACGAGAAATGTGAAAGATTCATGAAGCAACGCGGTAAAATGTAATTGGAAGACATTGAATCTATCGTTGAATGTAGATCGTAACATCAGTCGCCCATATGGTCGAAACAATTTTACTGATAGCTCGATGAAACTTGGATGCGTTGATCCTGATGATATAAATATCTGCCATCCGTATTGCCTTACATTGAAATCTTCGGAAAACCCGCAATAATATGATCGTTCGCTAGGTTTGTCAAAGGCTTTCTTAGGATAGATTAGAGATCGTTGCAGTATACCAAGTTGGTACATCATCTTTTTTGTTTCTCCGTGATGTCGGAGAGGTCTTCTTTGTAATATAAAATTCCTAACAGTATTTCGACAAACTGTGATGCCATACCTTTCTTTTAATATATCCCGAATTGCCCTCGCTGAAAAACCTATGTCATAAAGTTGCAATATCTCGCTTTCATATGGCTCGAGTTTAGATCTCCAAGGCATATATTCATCCCTCCATCCACTCGACTTCCAACCTATTCCACCCCTCCATCGGCATCCTCACTCCACCACCTCCAGCAGGTCTTTGAGCTCGTCATATAACGCCCTCATCGTGGATTCCCCGACATGCTGGGCATAAGCTCTAACGAAACCATCAATCCTACCAAGATTCTCAAGGATAAACAGCCTAGCTAGAATCCCGGGCAATAACATCCCCACATATCCCTGACACAAGCCCTCACTTATTCATTAAGGGCCATCCCGAAAATGATGGTTTGATAAGCGGGGGCGGATAGGCTGGAGAGAATGGGGTTCAGGATACCCACTATATGGAAGATCCGGGATAAGGATCATCTATCTCGAGGCGAGCTCTGGCGCCCAGAGGCCGATACCACCCCAGACGATCAAAGCGGTTAGGAAGGCCGTTGTAATTCCTATTGTCGTGGGCGGGGGGATTAGGAGGCCCGAGGACGCTGTTGAGGCGCTTAAAGCCGGGGCAGATATAATCGTGACCGGGACAATCGCCGAGGAAAGCTTCGAGGGCTGTAGGGATATCATCCGAACTGTAAAAAGCTTCAAGACTTAGCAGACTTCCCATCATTCCCCGCCCTAAAGGCTTAAAGACACGGCTGATTATAGCTTTCCCTGTGATAGATCCGCGTGTATCTAGGCTCGCGAGGCTGGTGACTGATTATAGTGTCTCGGTTAAGGAGGGTGATGAGGTTCTAATCAGGGCTGAGGTCGAGGCGCTACCCCTCGTCAGGGAGCTTGTAAGACTCGTGGTCTCCAAGGGAGCCTATCCCCACATCACGCTGGGCGATAGCCAGATAGATGAGATCTTCTACAAGTATGCGAGCGACTCTGTTCTGAGGCATCTCTCGCCGATAGAGAAGTTCATTCAGGAGAGGATTGATGTCTCGATCTCGATAGTCTCTAGCAGCCATACGAAGCCCTTGGTGGGCGTTGATCCTGAGCGGATAAGGATTAGGAGGGCGGCGAGAGCCGAGCTGACCGAGATATTCATGCGGAGGCAGGCGGCGGGCGAGCTCCGCTGGAATGTCACGATATATCCGACGAACGCCCTTGCTCAAGAGGCTGGCATGGGGCCTGTCGAGTATGAGGACTTCATCTTCAGCGCCTGCATGGTTGACCGGGACGATCCGATCGAGGAGTGGAGGAGGAAGGCCGAGGAGCAGGAGAAGATAGTTAACTTGCTTAGCAGGCTTGATGAACTGAGAGTCGTCTCGGAGGATACGGATCTCCTGATCAAGGTGGGTGGGAGGAAGTGGCTGAATGATGATGGGCGGCATAATATGCCGGCTGGCGAGGTGTTCACAGCGCCCATAGAGGATGGTGTTGAGGGCCGTGTAACCTTCAGCTTCCCCGCAGTATGGGGCGGCTTTGAGGTCGAGGGGGTGAGGCTCGAGTTCAAGAGAGGAGTAGTCGTAAACGCGTCCGCCGAGAAGGGAGCGGATAAGCTGAAGAAGATACTGGAGACCGATGAAGGGTCGAAGAGGCTGGGCGAGGTCGCCTTCGGCCTAAACTACAATATCACAAGGCCCACGAAGCAGATACTGCTTGATGAGAAGATTGGTGGGACGATGCATATGGCCCTCGGGGCGGCTTACCCCGATACCGGCGGAACCAACAAGTCCTCGATACACTGGGATCTAATCCTCGACCTTAGGAGAGGCAGGGTCTACGGCGATAATGAGTTGATATATGAGGATGGCAGGTTCCTTGCCTAATCATTCATTAAGCGCTTTGACCTGTTGAATAGCTGTGAAGGCCGGGCTGATGGAGCCCTTCGAGAGAGTCTCAACAGGCATCCCGAAGCTAGATCAGATGCTTGGCGGAGGCCTGCTCAAGGGCAAGACATACCTCATCACGGGCGAGACGGGCGTCGGCAAGACGATCCTAAGCCTCCAATTCCTCCTAGAAGGCTTGAAAAATGGCGAGAACTGCATCTACATCTCGCTTGATGAGAGGATTGAGGGGGTGCTGAGAGGCGCCCTCTCACTCGGATGGAATCTCTGGGAATATATCGAGCAGGGCATCTTCCATCCATTCGAGCTAAGGCTCTATGCCGAGGACCTCAAGAGGTTTGGGAAGGAGAGTAGGGCATTCGTTGATGCTTTGGCGAGGATCGCCGCTGGCAGGCCGGTCAATAGGATAGTCTTGGACCCGATCTCGGCACTCGCGGCGGGGGCGAGAGAGGAGCTCGTGATAAGGGAGTATCTCAGGGAGATAGTGAATATGATGGAGGAGAAGTTTGGCGCCACCACAATGCTCACATGCGATATCCCGACGGGCTCGAATAAGCTTAGCAGATTCGGGTTCGAGGAGTTCCTCGCATCCGGCGTCATAGTTTTAGGCGTCACGAGATTCTATGGAAAGCTGTTGAAGACGATCTACGTGAGGAAGATGAGGTGGAGCAGGGCCGACTCCGCGATATACACTTTCGAGATCAGGCCGGGCGAGGGAATAGTGATACTCGAGCCCCTCTCGGAGGTTATGGACAGCAGCATGCTGAGCAATCTTTAATGCTTCACGCGCTTTCCCCCCGGTAGGTGGCGGAGGCGGCATGGGGAAGGTCTCAAAGGGCGTTAAGTGCTCAGTGGCTGGATGCGGCGAGAAGGCCGTCAAATCAATCTCCATCCAGCGCATCCCATCAAGCATGAAGATTGAGGGATCCGGCAGGAGAGCCTACCTCTGCGAGGCTCACTGGAAACTGCTCAAGAAGCTGACTAGGGAGCAGCGGAAGATCGAGAAGATGCGTCATGTGGAGGGCCTTGGGTCAAGGGTGATATTATGAAGATCCTAGCGCTCCACGTAGATTATGTGGAGTATGAGCCGATAAGGCTTGAGAGCTCGGTCTATGAGGAGACTGAGAAGAAGATTTACAGGATTGAGGATGCTCTCCTATTGTTAACATGCGTGGAGAAGGGTGATGACTCCGAGCTCGCGAGAAGGGCGATGAGGGAACTTGCGGAGCAGGCGAGGAAGCTTGGGGCTCAAAGGATCGTGATATATCCCTATGCGCATCTAAGTTCTAATCTTGCTCCGCCCGACGAGGCCCTCTCAATACTCAGGGCTATGCGTGATGAGGCCGGCTCCCTAGGCCTCGAGACATACTCGGCTCCATTCGGCTGGAATAAGAGGCTTGTGATCGCGGTTAAGGGGCATCCACTCGCCGAGCAGCTCAGAAGCTATGAGAAGGCTGTTGAGAAGGGTGGTGAGGAGGTCCCGCAAGCTCTCATACTAGAGGAGAAGCTCGCATCCAACTGGTACATCCTCACGCCGGAGGGCGAGATGATCCCGGTCGAGGAATATGACTTCCGCGGACATGAGAACCTCGAGGCCTTCGCGCGATATGAGATCCAGAAGTCTAGGGCTGTTCTCGAGGAGCCTCCGCATGTCTCCCTGATGAAGAGGCTTGAGATCGCGGATCATGAGCCGGCGAGCGACCCGGGCAACCTGAGATGGTATGCTAAGGGCAGGCTGATCAAGAGCCTCCTCGAACAATATGTCACCGAGAAGGTGATAGAGTATGGCGGGATAGAAGTCGAGACTCCCATAATGTATGACATGAGCCACCCGAGCCTCAGGAGGTATCTCCACAAGTTCCCGGCGAGACAATACGTGATCGAGACCGAGGACAAGAGATACTTCCTCAGGTTCGCGGCATGCTTCGGCCAATTCCTCATCGCGAAGGACATGAACCTCTCCTATAGGAATCTCCCGCTAAGGCTCTATGAACTCACGAGATATAGCTTCAGGAGGGAGAAGAGCGGGGAGCTTGTGGGCTTGAAGAGGCTTAGAGCCTTCACGATGCCGGATGTCCACGCGATATGCAGGGACTTGGAGCAGGCTAAGGAGGAGATGAAGAGGAGGCTGAGGCTCAGCCTTGAGGTCATGGAGGGTGTTGGGCTCACGAGAGGCGACCTTGAGATGGCGATAAGATTCACGAGAGACTTCTATGAGGAGAATAAGGACTTCATCTTCGAGTTAGTGAGGATTTTCGGGAAGCCCGTGCTCGCTGAGATGTGGAGCGAGCGCTACTTCTATTTCGTTCTGAAGTGGGAGTTCAACTTTGTGGACTGCCAGCGGAAAGCAGCTGCCCTATCAACAGACCAGATAGACGTGGAGAATGCATTATACTACGGGATAACATTCGTGAATGAGCGGGGAGAGAAGGAGCATCCAATAATACTCCACTGCTCCCCAAGCGGCGCGATAGAGCGCGTCGTCTACGCATTACTGGAGAAGGCATATCTTGCGATGATGCGGGGGGAGAAGCCCATGCTCCCCCTCTGGCTAACACCTACCCAGGTAAGGCTGATCCCGGTAAAATCCGAGTATCTCGAAGACTGTCTTAAGGTCCTCAAGAGGCTCGAGGAAGCTAGAATAAGAGCGGACATAGATGATCGCGATGAATCCGTTGACAAGAAGATAAGGGACGCTGAGATGGAGTGGATACACTATATCGTGGTGTATGGTGAGAGGGAGAGGGAGAGCGGGCTATTAAGCGTGAGGAAGAGGGCTACCGGAAGCGTTGAGAAACTCACACTAGAAGACCTGATAAGAGAGATTAAGGAGAAGATCGAGGACAAGCCCTTCAAGAAGCTCCCACTCCCAGAGCTCCTCTCAAGAAGGCCTTCATT
>CAZWXN010000026.1:0-15659 GCA_964637915.1 uncultured Nitrososphaeria archaeon
CGTTATGGCTAGGGTGACTATCGATAGGGATGGCTGCATAGGCTGCGGCGCCTGCTGGGCCCTCGTCCCCGAGTTCTTCGAGCAAAACCCCGATGATGGTAAGAGCCAGATAGTCGAGAAGTATAGGATTGGCGGAGATCCAGCCGTTGGAGAAGCGCCCAATAACCTATTGAATGATGTTAAGAGCGCCGCTGATGGGTGCCCGGTCGGCGCGATAAAGGTCGAGTAACAGCCCCCTATTTCCCTTGCTTCTTTTTCTTCAATTTCTTTTTAATCCTTCTCAGGGGTGGATCGGGAAGCCGAAGCTCCCCATCTTCTAGTATTGCCGGGTGATGTGGATCAACCATTATGACCTCATACCACTTGTATAAACCGTCCTCGGCGATCCAGTAGGCTCCGAGCGGGTAGAGGTTCGGATACTTCTTTTTCGCGCGCTGGATCGCCTCCTCCTTCATCGAGACATTCACTTTATGCTTTACGACTCCGAGGGCCTTTGGTCTTCTGCCTGATCTTGGTCTAGGCTTCTGGAACCCGCCCCTCCTAACCCTGACCCTGAGCACTATGAATCCCTGCTTCGCCTTGTAGCCGAGCTTTCTAGCCCTATCCAGCCTGAGGGGCTTCCTAACCCTGACTACCGCAGGCTCCCTCCGCCACTTGATCAGCCTCTGCCTCATTAGGACTCGAAGCTCCTCAGGCTTTTCCCGCCACAGCTCCTCAAGCTTCCCATAAAGCCCCATTCTCCCGCCACAGCATCACGAGACATATTTAACCATATTCCACGCATTTCCCCGTCAGCCGGCTGATAGGAGTAGTTGATGGAACTGGAGATCGCGACAGCGAGAAGAAATGCCAATATCGCTGGCATGACGAGCTTGAGCGTTCTAGCATATTTCCCGAGACACTGGAGAGGGTTTCTTGAGAGGCCTGGCAGAAGAGCGAGGATACATGAGAATGATACTGCAGCTATCTCGACCGCTAAAAACGTTAGCGCGGCCACGTCTAAGCCATGAAGCGGGAAGGCTCCTCCAATCAGGTAGAATTGTAGGCCTAGAGTATATGATGGCGGGATCAGCGAGAGTATCCTATATGTTGTCCATCCTATTGGCTTGAAGAGCCAGATTCCACACTCATAGTAAAGCTTGGAGAGATGCTTATCCGAGAACGGCTTGGCCAGTAAGATTGGTATCGGCGAGAGGAGTATGAGCATGGCTGTGAGGGCGTTGTTGGCGAATATCCCTATGCCCAGTGATAGGGTTAGTGTCTGAGCGCCGTTGAGCCCTACGTGGAGAGCCTGAAAGATAGTCTTCGCGATAATGATCGCTCTCGAGGAGGCTGCTCTCAGGGGCTGGAGCATGCTGATCGTCTTAAGCCTAAAGATGCTCCAAGAACTGCTCCTAGGATTATTATGCCTAAGAGGATTAAGCAGAGGAGCTTAAGCCCCATCAGCCCCAAGCCACCTCAGGAACCAGCTTCAAGAAATAATGCTCCCTGCAGATTTTTAACACTCATCCGGCAATAACATCCATCGGCGGGCACTTGGAGCCGAATATGCTCCTTAATCGCAATTTAGGATGCTTACAGGGCATGTGGACAACATGTGAAAACACTAATCTTATGGGAATGGCCATGTTTTAGGGTTGATGGGTGGTCGGCGAGAGCTCATCTAAGGATTATGTTAAGAGGCTTCTGAAGTAATGGCTCCTAAGATTATTGAATAACAGAGGGCTGGTGGCCCTCGAGTATCAGTTGAGGAAGGTTTTTGGCGAGAGCCCCCTATCAAGTGTTTTATGAGAATCCCAACAGGCTTTACAACGCCTTCAAAGCGGTATTTGGGGAGGGGGCGGAGGCTTCCTGAGAGTATTGTTCTCAATGATAATCCGCGAGGGCGCGATCGATGCATCGAGCTCGGATGAGGTAATAACATTCATGCGCCGGAACGATGAGAATGCTCGAAAAGCCCCCTCAAAATGTTCAGGCCTGACTGGGTCTGAAAGCATTCCCCCAGCTCATCATACCACGATCAGCAATCGAGGGTCTCTTCATCCCGGGCTGATAAATGCTGGGGCAGGGCTTAGACCTTTGGTAATACTTTGGGGGTTGGGCGAGGATAAGATTTATGAATTGGATGGATAATCCATCCAACATGTTCCAAAGCAAAAAGGCCAGCCTAATAGCCGTTACGGTAGCCGCATGCCTAGGCTCAAATTATGTCCTGATAGGGGTTGCAAATCTTAAGATCATGGATCTTCTCGTTTTCGTGAGTGGCTTCGTCTTTGGCCCCCTGATCGGCGCCTCCGTCGGCCTCCTCGTCTGGGCCGTTTACGGCGTGCTGAACCCCTATGGCTTCGTGCCCCAGATCTGGATCGCGACCATGTTATCCGAGTCGATATACGGCGTCGCGGGAGGCCTCCTCGGCAAGTCATTATCAATAGTGAACGCCTCCGGCAATAGGGCTGGGCTAAGCATGCTATTCGGCGCCATGGGCTTCCTCCTAACATTCATCTACGACCTAATCACGAATATTGCCTTCGCCCTGACGTTCAGCGTCCCGATCATTGCGGCGCTGATCGCCGGAATACCCTTCGCGATAATCCACGAGGCGAGCAATGCAGCCCTCTTCGGAATCTGTTCCATTCCGCTGATCACGGTCTTGGAGAGGAGTTATAGGGGGATGATAACATGGCGTCTCTGAGAAATAGGTGGACCTTAGCCGCGATATGCATCCTATGCTGGGCGATCGCCGCATCACTCTTACTCGGCTACTACTATTACCAGTACACGGATCTTGTTTCGAGGCTTGAGAGATCGAAGGCGATCATAAACCTCGGCATAGACTATGGGAATGGTACCCGGGTTTGGTTTAATGGGACCCGGGGGCTGACACTCTATGACGCCATGCTGGAGGCTGGATGGAATGTTGACGCGGAATCCTACGGCACAATGGGGCTATATGTGAAGGCGATAAACGGCGTAGAACAATCTATCGAGCAATCGAGATACTGGACTTGGTGGATGTGGACGAACCTCGGATGGGCTCATGGCGGATCAGCATGCGACAAATACGTCCTAAGCAATGGTGAAACAATCCTATGGTACTATTCATACGCTGATCCAAAGACGTTCGAGATGACACCGCCTCCCTGAGAATCAATCATCCCTCCATTACTTATTGAATTGTCTGATGGCTTGAGATATGGAAAGGCATTTATGCGGCGAGGGGGATATAATTTTCCGGGAGCTTATGGTTGAGAGGGTTGTAACCGGGATACCCGGGTTTGATGAGATATTAAATGGCGGGATACCGAAGAGGAATGTCGTCCTGCTTTCGGGGGGCCCTGGGACAGGGAAGTCCATCTTCGGATACCAGTATCTGTATAATGGGCTTAGGCGCGGAGAGCCCGGCATACTCGTCGCGCTGGAGGAGCACCCGGTGGCCGTGAGGATAGCGATGTCGCAGTTCGGCTGGGATGTCTCGGAGCATGAGGAGGAGGGGAGGTTTGCGATAGTTGACGCATTCACGGCCGGGATAGGCGAGGCTGCCAAGAGGGAGAGATATGTTGTCAGGGCGCCGGATGACTTCCAGATGCTAATCGACGTTTTGAGGACGGCGATTAAGGAGGTTAGGGCTGAGCGCGTTGTCGTCGACTCGGTCACAACGCTCTACATAACCAAGCCGGTCATGGCGAGGGGCATGGTTCTCCAGCTGAAGAGGGTCTTATCGGGGCTGGGCTGCACCTCGATCCTAGTCTCACAGGTCAGCGTGACCGAGCGAGGCTTCGGCGGGCCCGGAGTAGAGCATGCGGTTGACGGGATCGTGAGGCTCGACCTCGACGAGATACGTGGGGAGCTGAAGAGAAGCCTGATAGTCTGGAAGATGAGGGGGACCGCGCACTCTATGAGGAGGCATCCCTTCGAGATAACGGATAAAGGTATAATTGTGAAGGCGACGGAGGTTTTGAAGGAGGTGAGGGAGATTGAGCGAGAGTGAGGAGATACCGTTAACGCCGATTGGGAGGGAGCAGATACACAAGCTCGAGTCGGCGTTACTGATCGCTAGCATCTTTAGCCCAAGAGTCCTGGAGGAGCTCGAGAACCCGAGGGAGAGGTTGACTTGGATTGATAGCTTGGCTGTTGCAGCGGCGGCTCTCGCGAGGGAAAAGGCCAAGATGTCCATCCCGCAGATAGCTGAGGAGCTCGGGAGAACCGAGGCCACGATAAGAAACCATCTTCAAGGTAAGACGAAGGCGGGCCAGATCGTCCGAGAGACATATGAAAGGTTCCTGAGGGAGGGGGTGAAGATACAGCTGCCGACGGAGCTTTTCAAGGAGAAGTATGCGCCCCTCGGCGAGGGCGTTGAGGCCGAGAAGATCTCCAAGCTCCAATCCGAGCTAGATTCTCTCAAGGCAAAGATATCCGAATACGAGTCAAGGATCTCAGAATATCAATCAAGAATCTCCGAGTATGAGTCTAGGCTGAAGGGTTACGAGGATAGGATCTCCCGCGTGAAGCAGGTCTTATCCAGCGTGATGGAGACGCTGAACAGGCTCTCCTCCGAGCTGTGAAGCCGCGGCTCAGTATTAATATAGTAATATTCCTCCCATACGCGCGTGGCCATGGTATCTGAGCTGGAGTTAGTGATCAGGCTTGTAGCGGCATTCGCCTTTGGCGGCGTGCTGGGCTATGAGCGCGAGCAGGTAGATAAGCCAGCTGGCCTGAGGACGCACATACTCGTCTCGCTCGGCTCATGCCTGTTCACGATTCTCTCGATGACGGCGTTTCCGGGCGGAGATCCAGCTAGGGTTGCCTCCTACATTGTCGCCGGGATAGGCTTCATCGGTGCTGGGACAATAATCCAGACTAGGGAGAGGATTGTTGGCATAACGACGGCGGCATCTCTATGGGTTACATCCTCGATAGGAATGGCCTCGGGCGCGGGCTGCTACATCCTAGCAATAATAACCACCGCGATAGCCTATATCACGCTAAAGCTCAGGCTCATCGAGAGGAAAGTTAGAACGTCAAAGGAGGAGGCTAGCTCTTAGTCCTAGGAAGCTCGACGTCCAGCCTCCTCGCAACCTCGACAAGCATGTTCCAAGTGGAATGATCTATCGGTATGCCGTCCCTAAGCCTCTTCTCGCGAATCCTCTCCTCAAGCTCGCCCGGTAGCAGGACTTCTTCAAAGCCGTGTGCGGGTTGGCAAGACTTGATGAGCTCTACAAGTCTCTCCAGATCCGCCAGATACTCGGCGTAATCCCGGAAGGCCGATACACTTAAGGCCATGATGAAGAACCCTCCCTGAGTTGATGCATGTCTTGTTACATCCACGCTGAGTAGCGCGCCTCCTAGAAGCGCTGAGAGCGCTTCGACCATTAGGGAGATCGCATAGCCCTTATACTCTCCAAAGGGGAGTAGCGCTCCGCGTATGGCCTCCTCTGGGCTCGTGGTTGGCCTACCATCCGGGCTCAGCGCCACGCCTTCCTGCAACCTATCCCCGCGCATTAGGGCCATCCTAATCTTGAAATCCGCGATCTTGGATGTCGCCATATCAAAGATCACGGGCTTACCAGCTGAGGGGATACTAAAGCTAATGGGATTGGTTCCGAATAATGGCTTTGAGCCTCCCCATGGAGCGACCCGCGCTGGGGAGTTAGCGGCCGCGAGCCCCATCATCTCAGCCTCAGCCACCTTAAGCGTATAATATGCGAGCATGCCAATATGGCCCAGATTCCTCACACAGATGACCGCAACACCCATGTTCCTAGCCTTCTGGATCGCTAGCTCCGTGGCCTTGGTGGCGACTGGAATACCGAGGCCGCCTCCACCATCAACGAGCGCCAGCACAGGATTCTCTCTCAGAACCCTAAACTCGCTCTTGGGCTTGACATAACCCCTCTCAACACCCTCGAGATAATATGGTATCCTGATAATACCATGGGAATCGATGCCCCTAAGATTTGCGAGAACAAGATGATCAGCTATAATATCTGCATCCTGCTCGGGGACACCCGCCCTGAGAAAGCACTCGCGAGTGAATTTACGAAGATCCTCGTGAGAGACAATGACTTGAGACATGCTGGAAAATGCCTCTCACATCCTAATATCATTAATCATGTGCTGGTGGCGGGGTGTAAGTTCGACCGTTAACCAGGGTGCGCGCCATATCTCTTTAACGTGTCTAGAATTAGGTCTAAGGGGGCACTGGCCATGCACACGTATTTGTCAGCAGCGCCATAAAAGACGAGCAGCTCCCCACCTCTTAAAACAGCCCCGCACGTATATGTTATCCCGGGCTTAAACCCCTCATACTCATACCATTGATCAGCCTCTATGACGGGGCTTCTAGCCCTATACAGTATCCTCTCCGGCCTATCCAAGTCCAATAGCATGAGCCCTATCTTGTATTTCCAAGGATCATTCTTGCCCAGCCCATGGTAGAATAGGAGCCATCCCTCGCTCGTCTTTATCGGCGGCCCCCCAGCTCCCTTCACCACAAGCTCCCATCCACCTGGATATGAGCAGGCCTCATAATGGCTCTCGATATAGCCGTCGAATCTCAGGTCATCGAGGTATGCTATCTGGACTCTGGGCGAGATACTATGGAGGATAGCGTATCGCCCATCTATCCTCTCAGGGAAGAGCACGAAGTTCTTATTGATCTTGCCGGGGTTCGATATCACCCTCTCCTCGCTCCACCTCCAACTCTTACCGAGAAAATCTTCAACCCGTATTGATGTTAGCCCGACCCTCAACCCCTTGGAGTCGAATATGTTATAGGTCATGTAGATGACATCATCTATCGCGACCAGCCTAGGATCCTCGCACCCGCCGAAGCCGCCGCCGGAGATCGAGACCGAGAATACATTCGCATCCACGCTACTCTGATATATTGGATGGGGAAGCCTTTCATCAATCGCGACTCCATCGCTTGATGAGGCGTAGCCGAAGCGCGATATCCAGTCAACCCCCAGAGCCCGATACACTATATGTATTCTCCCGCCAAGAATTATCGCACCCGGGTTAAATGTCTGATAAGCCTCCCAGCGATTATCCGGATTAGGTCTAATTATGGGATTGGAGGGCGACTTTGTGAAAACCTCCTTCCAAGGATTTTTCAAAGGGATTTGAGGGCTGGGAACCTCTCTCTCACGCTCATAAGCTTTCTTGCCCAGCCTTTTTCTAGCTCTAAGCTTAAATGGAGAAGTAACAGGCACTTTTTTACTTCCCCTACGATAGCGTATTACCGCTACATAATTAAGTATTACCTCCACATAGTTCTCGAGTATTACTCTCACATATTCCATCCCGAGGCTCGTGGGTAATACATATAATGCCGCAGCCATCTCTCCCCACTCAGATTATGAGAAGGTGCCTCTGGAACCCCATTTTATCACCTATAAGGGAGCATTCTTGGGAGGCTTATGCGGTTTTCAACCCATCAGTTGTTAAGCGTGGCAAGTATTATTACATGCTCTACCGGGCTCTCTCGTCATCCGACCTCCTAAAGAAGCAGGGGTCAAGTTATAGCTCTATAGGCATCGCTAGGAGCAGGGATGGAATCCACTTCTATGATAGGCGGATATTCATATCCCCGGAGGAGGATTGGGAGCTCTTTGGATGCGAGGACCCGAGAGCCACCTACATCGACGGAAGGTATTACATTTTCTACACGGCGATCTCGACTCTGCCGCCGAGAGCTGAGGGCATCAGAGTTGGTGTAGCTATCAGCCGTGATTTAGAGAGGGTTGAGGCAAAGTACCTAGTGACGTCATTCAATGCCAAGGCGATGGCGCTCTTCCCAGAGAGGATAAATGGAAAGCTCATGGCGATATTGACAGTGCATACGGATAGGCCCCCGGCATATATTGCTGTAGCGCCGCTCGGGGATGATCCATCAAAATGGCTCCAGGAGATGGATGAATGGTATAACAACTTCATGGCATATACGCTGAGCCCTGATCCTAGGAGATCTAAGCTTGATCATATTGAGGTTGGAGCGCCGCCTGTGAGGCTTAAGCAGGGATGGCTACTGATATATTCCTATATTCAGAACTATTTTTCACCAAGGCTGGAGAATAGGATCTTCGGTGTTGAGGCTCTTCTACTGGACTTGAAGGATCCTAGGAGGGTTCTGAGGAGGACGAGGTATCCGTTAATGGTCCCTGAGGAGTTTTATGAGAAGTATGGTAATGTGCCGAATGTCGTCTTCCCGACATCGGTCTTGAAGCAGAGGGATACTCTCAGGGTATATTATGGTGCTGCTGATACCACGTGCTGTCTTGCAACAGTTAAGATAAGGGATGTGCTCATGGCGATGGATGGTATGAAAGAGGCTTTTGAGAGGTGTCCATGGAACCCGATAATAAAGCCCGACCCTAGGCATGAGTGGGAGAGCTTCGCGACATTCAACCCGGCAGCGATAGAGCTCGAGGGCAGGATATACATACTGTATAGGGCGTTATCGAGGGATAAGACTTCCACGATAGGGCTCGCGGTGAGCGAGGATGGGTTTAACATCGTTGAGAGGCTTGGGGAGCCGATCTATGTCCCGAGGGAGAGCTTTGAGATGAAGCTCACGCCGGGACACTCCGGATGCGAGGATCCAAGGGTGATTAGGCTGGGGGATAGGCTCTACATGTTCTACACGGCATATGATAACGTCCATCCCCCAAAGGTCGCTGTAACATCCATATCGGTGGATGATTTTCTCAGCAGGAACTGGGATGCCTGGTCTAGGCCGCGGATAATCTCACCGCCTGGAGTAGATGATAAGGATGCCTGCATAATCCCGGAGAAGATTGACGGCAAATACTTCTTCATACACAGGGCCATGGGGATAAACATTGGCTACGATTATATTGATTCTCTGGAGAATGTGAGGACTGAGGAGCTTCTAAGCATCACGCTTCTCCCGCCGAGGCCTGGGATGTGGGATGGTAAGAAGGTTGGCCTCGCAGCTCCTCCGATAAAGACCCGAAGGGGCTGGCTAGTCTTCTACCATGGCGTCTCACATGACAACGTATACAGGGTTGGAGCATTTCTCCTAGACCTGAGGAGGCCGGAGAAGGTCATCGGGAGAACACTCTTCCCGCTGATGGAGCCGAGCGAGGCCTATGAGAAGGAGGGATATGTGAGAAATGTCGTCTTCCCATGCGGCGCGATCGTTAGAGATGGCATTGTCTACCTCTATTATGGTGGAGCGGACACGTATGTATGCGCCGCCAAAGCCCCCCTAGACGAGATCCTCGCAAACATAACATGAAAATGAGGATAAATATGCGGGGGGCGGGATTCGAACCCGCGAACCCCTATGGGACCGGGTCTCCAACCAGCAATCTGACCAGCTTTCATCAGGTCTTAAGCCCGGCGCCTTTGTCCAGGCTTGGCTACCCCCGCCCATTTACACCAGCACTTCTCTAGCTATTTTAACATTATATCAGATCTGTCATGTAAATGCGGGTTTGAGGAGGGGGAAATTTTTTATCTATAGGGGGTTGTTTATCTCCTCGTATGTGGCCCTCAATATCGGAGATTATAGCCACAGGGGTCTTATTCGCGTGGGTTGTCTTTTTGGTAACGGTTCTGACCAAGAAAACCTATATGCTCATGCTTAGAAGAGGGTTGCAGGATAAGGTTGCGGTATACTATAATCGCAAGATAATTCATGTTTTGGCCGGCGGCCTCGTGGCCTTCATAGTTCCATACGTCTTCGAGACGCCCCTGTTGCCCCTCGTCATGGCGCTCCTCCTAGGCGTCTTCACATACATGCCGCATAGAGTCGGGAAGCTAATGTACTGGTTTCAGGTTGATGACAACATGTATGAGGTCTCATTCTGCATCATGTGGGGCGTTATCATCGCGCTCGGGTGGCTTATCTCGGGCGGGAATTTCTGGGTTGGCATCGTGCCTGTACTCTTCATGGCCATCGGGGACTCGGCAACTGGCTTTGTCAGGAACACGCTCTTCAAGAGAAGAACTAAGTCGTGGTGGGGGAATCTGGCCATGGCAGCCGTCTCGATACCCATGGGAGCAATACTCGGCGTGGCGGGAATGGTGGCCGGGGCCCTAGCGTCAATCATCGAACACTTCGAATACCCCCCGATAGACGACAACATCACAGTGCCGCTGGCATCATTCATAATACTGCTCTTGGCCGCGCTATATGCGCCCTCACTCCTCTCGCTCGAGGGCATATCGAGGATAATCCCGCCGCCCTCCAGCCTTTAGCCAGATCATCGCGGCCGCGCGGCCTCTCCCCATAATCACGAGGATTATACCTCACGCAACCGTTTTAAGCAGCTTTTTCACGCGATAAGATGCCATGAGAATACTTCAGGTGAGCGATATTCATGGCAACTTGGAGGCGGCCAAGAAGATCTCTTGCAAGGCTGGCGAGGTGAACGCGGACCTAATAGTGATCGCCGGCGATATAACACACTTCGGAGGTCCCTCAACCGCCCTGAAGATCTTAGAGATTATCTCCAAGCCCGGGCTCCCGATATTCTTCGTATCTGGTAACTGTGATTCGCCGGAGCTCTTATCATGGCAGCCGGAGGGCTTTAACGCCCATAATCTTCACGGCCGGATGAGAGAGTTCTCCGGTTATCTCTTCGCAGGGGTGGGCGGTGGAAGCGGGAAATTCGGGACGCTAACGGAGCTTGAGGAGGATGAGTTCGAGAACATACTGAGGGACTTCAAGGATGCGGGTGATAGGCTGATACTAGTCACGCACAGCCCACCCTATGGCACCGAGGCAGACTACACCGGGACAAAGCATATCGGGAGTATCTCAGTAAAGAGGTTCATCGAGGAGGTTAAGCCACTCCTAGTATGTGCAGGCCACGCCCATGAGGGGAGATCAATAACGCGGCTGGGCAGCACTGTGATAGTTAATGCGGGGCCGGCCAAGAATGGATTCTGTGCGATAATAGAGATCGAGGACTCCGCCGTGGACCCACAGCTGATAACGCTATAAAGCTGTTTTGGAGATCGCTAGCTTCGAGCCTGTTCCTTACGTATGGTCTCGATGAAGACTACCTTCTCCACGCCATTTATATGCTCCATGATCTCCCTGGCTAAAGCCCTCTTAGCAACCTGTATACCCGGGAGGAGCATGGCCTCCTCGGGCACCTCGATCGTCACCGAAGACTCGGCTATCGTTATCCCGAACTTCTCCACATCAACATCCGGTATCCTGTTATGTATCAGGGCCCTGATCTTCTCGTCGTTGTCAGATAATATTTTGACGACCTTCACATAGCAGTCGAGAGTCTTTCCAGCGAGATATGGATTGAAATCAACCTGAACCCTGCCAGAGCCTATGCTCCTAACTATCCCCTCCTTGCCATCCACTATTATCCTTGAGCCCACGGTTATTGGCCCCTCAACATCTCTAAGCCTCCTAACAGGTATCACCCTCACCTTCGATGGATCTCTCGGGCCGAAGGCCTTCTCAGGTGGTATCTCGAAGCGCTTCTCCTCTCCGGCAGCCATTCCTATCAACTGCTCCTCAAACGCCTTCAGCATGTAGCCCTTCCCCGGTATAGCTAGCTTGGGCTCAAACCTCCCAGAGACCTCTAAGCCCTCTTTCTCGGCAACATCCCTCATCGTGGTCTCGATGAGTTCGCCCGTCTCCTTCACCCTTATCACGTAATCTATCAGCAGGAGATCTCCCTCTTTCACGAGCTTAACCGCTCCCTCCACCCTCTCAGCAACCTCTCCCCGCTGCTCCTCAGACATAGGGCTCGGCGGATTCTCGATCAATGCTTCCTTATTAAGGGTTGGTTGCAAGCGCCGCCACCTCAAGCAATACTTTTATTAAGCATCTTTTCTATGATCTTCAGTGGGCCGCTCCTCTGGCTGGGCTCAGCGGCTCGTAAAAGCTGTGAGGTGTAGGTGCGAGCTATGATTTGGGGCATGAATCTGGATCAGGGTAGACAGGTTAAAACAGGCACGACCACCGTCGGACTGGTAGTGAGAGATGGTGTAGTTCTCGCGACAGATACCCGGGCGACGGCCGGCTTCTTCGTTGCCCATAGGAAGGTTAGGAAGCTTTATCCGCTGGCGGATTATGCGGCCATGACCATCGCCGGAAGGGTCGCCGATGCTCAAAACATGGTAGACTACCTGAAAGCCAATATAGGATACTATCACGCGAGCTGGGGTAGGCCCATGCCCATAGTCTCGATCGCGAGGCTTGCGGCAAACCTCGCATTCAGGTGGAGGATCTTCCCCTATGAGGTCCAACTCATAATAGCTGGCGTCGACTCGACAGGCCCACATCTCTATAATGTCGACTTATATGGAGCAATGACTGAGGAGAAGCTGCTGGCGACGGGCTCCGGCTCGCCGATAGCATATGGTGTTCTTGAGAGCGGGTATGATGAGAATATGGGGGTAGAGGAGGCGGCCAAGCTAGCATTCAAGGCCGTCGCCATGGCGATCCAAAGAGATATAGGCTCGGGCGACAGCATAGATGTGGCCTACATTAGGGTTGATGGGAAGTATAAGGAGCTTAGCATTGAGGAGAAGAAGCCTCTCTATGTGCAGTACATCAAGCCACCGTATTAGCTTAAGGGGTCTGGTCTCACAATCATGACATCACAGGAGCTCTTCTCGCTTGATAGGCTTAGGCAGGAGATAATTAGATACTTCTCTGTCGTGAATCCGCTGGAGTCGGGGATAACGAAGATAGAGTTCGAGGGCCCGCGAATCGCCATCTACACGAGGAACCCGGAGATGTTCAGCAACAGGGATCAGGTGGCGAAGGACTTAGTAACCCTGATAAAAAAGCGCGTTGTGATCAGGCCTGATGAGTCGATAAGGGTGGATAAGGAGGAGTTTGAGGCCGAGGCGCGGAGGAGGATCAAGGGGATCAGAAGGCTCTTCTTCAACGACCTGATGGGCGAGGTTATGGTCGAGCTGGATCCAAACGTCCGGCCGCCAAGCGATGACATCGTCAAGGAGCTTAGCGCCTCCACAGGATGGATAGTCACGATCAGCATAAAGCCGCCGATGGAGACGAAGATCATGGAGCAAGTAAATAACATAGTCTACGGCTATGTGGAGGAAAGGCTTCAGGCGCTCAGGAGGATAGGCGAGAAGGTATTCAGGAACCAGGTCTTCGAGACAAAGGACGCAGTCATAACGATGCTCGGGTCGGGGATGCAGGTTGGCAGATCCGCGATACTCCTACAGACCACGGAGAGCAAGGTTCTCCTTGACTGCGGCTTCGCTCCAGGCGGCTCCGGCAACATAGAGATGATACCGAGATTCGACTTCATCGAGAACCTCGCCGAGGAGCTTGACGCGGTCGTGATAACCCACGCCCACCTAGACCACATGGGCATGGTCCCATACCTGTTCAAATATGACTATAGGGGCCCGGTCTACTGCACCGAGCCAACGCTCCCGCTAATGCTCATGCAGCACCTAGACTTTATAAACGTGGCGGGGAAGCAGGGAGTCTTCGCGCCATATAGCGAGCGGGATGTCATGACCGCGATACAGCATACCGTGCCACTCTCATATGGCATGGTGACGAATATTGCCCCAGACATAAGGATAGCATTCTATAATGCTGGGCATATACTGGGCTCCGCGATAGTGCATATTCACATAGGCGAGGGCTTCCACAACGTCATCTACACAAGTGACTTCAAGTATGAGACGAGCAGGACGCTGGACGCGGCGGTGACAAAGTTCCCGAGAGCTGAGACGCTCATAATGGAGAGCACATATGGCGCGACGCCCACACAGTTCACGCGCGAGGAGAGCGAGCAACTTCTCGCAAGCTATGTTGAGAAGACGTTAAACCGCGGCGGGAAGGTCCTGATACCGGTTCCAGCGGTTGGAAGGGCTCAGGAGATAATGCTCGTCCTAAACCACTTATTCGCCTCCAAGGCCATACCCGAGGTCCCAGTCTTCCTAGACGGCCTCCTTATAGAGGCCACCGCGATCCACGTTGTATACCCGAGCTATCTCAGGAAGGAGCTGAGGGACATGTCTGATGAGCTCAGCTCCGTCTTCATGAGCGAGTACTTCGTCCCCGTCAGGAGCCAGCAGCAGAGGGATGAGATCCTGAACTCGGATGATCCCATGATAATAATGGCGACATCGGGCATGCTCGAGGGAGGGCCGATCCTCACATATTTTAGGGAGTTCGCCTCTGATGAGAGAAACATGCTTATCTTCGTCAGCTACCAGGTTGAGGGGACGCTTGGGAGAAAGCTCCTAAAGGGCGTCAGGGAGTTCCCGGTTATGGATGAGTCCGGGCGGACGGAGATAGTCAACGTGAAGCTTGAGATCAATAAGGTTGACGGGTTTTCTGGACACTCGAGCAGACAGCAGCTGCTAAGCTATCTTAAGGCATTCAAGCCGAAGCCGAGGAAACTAGTCTTGGTGCACGGCGAGCCGGAAGCTGTCATGAGCCTCGCGAAGAGTGCTTCAAGAATACTGGAGGGCACGAGGATATACACGCCCTACAACTTAGAATCAATAGTCCTAGAATCCCAGAGCTGAGAGGCGGCTAGCCCCGGATCTCAAGCCTCGCGCACTCACCTAAAATAAGGATTGAGGGTGATCTAATTAGGTAGATGGCTCCACCAGCCTGCTTGACTATCCTTGAGACATTCTCGAGAAGCTTTCTCGTATTTTCCGGCGGCCCATCCTTAAGCGCGATCAAGACCGCGCCGCCCCTCAAGCCTATCATCAAATCCTCTTCATGCACCTCCTCTGGGGACTTGAAGTAGTATATTTGTAGGGCGGGCCTCTTTTGCACCCGTTCCGGCCTCCGCTCAGCCAGAAGCCTCTTAACCTCCTCCTCAACATCCTTAATCAACTCATCCTCCCCACACATGGTTATCCTCCAGCTCGAGGGATACCGGACCCCTCAAAAAGCATAGCTCCCGAGATAGCTGCCCACATGTTCCACGATATGCGTCGAATATATCCTCGGATATTCCTCATCGGGACAAAGATTTTTATCTGCCATGTATTCTCCAAGACTTGGGCTAGGGGCGATGTCATCGGACATCTCATTAAAGATACTCGCGAAAAGCCTCGGCTGCACAGTGCTAGTGAGACTTAGGGGTGGAAAGCTGCTTAGAGGAATACTCCAAGGATATGATCAGCATATGAACCTAGTACTCGAGCAGGCTGAAGAGATCTCCGACGACAACACCCCCCAGAAGCAGCTCGGGGTAATAGTCGTCAGGGGAGATAATGTGATGATGATCTCGCCGGCGGTAAAGGAGGGAGAGTAGGATGACGAAGGGGACACCATCATTCGGGAAGAGGAATAGAAGCCCGACACATATAAGATGCAGGCGATGCGGAAGGCATTCATTTAACGTCTCAAAGCGGAGATGTGCCCACTGCGGCTTCGGAGAAATCAAGAAATGGAGAAAATATAGGTGGCTCACGCCGAAGAAACTGCTCGCCTAGCGGGAAAGCCTGAAAGGTTTAAGACGACCCAGTAGATCAGCTATGATCTGGGGGCCGGTAGATCAGCTGGGAGATCGCCCGCTTGGCGTGCGGGAGGTCGCGAGCCAGACCCCCGATAACAGAGGGCTGGCCGATAAGGTTCGAATCCCGCCCGGTCCAATAAACGGGGCCTCAAAAGCCCCCCGGCCCAAAACCCACCATCTAATTCTACTTTCCAG
>CAZWXN010000027.1:0-15634 GCA_964637915.1 uncultured Nitrososphaeria archaeon
ATGAAAAACTCTCAAAACCACTCGATGAGTCCCTCTTCACCCATACTCTTGGCCCTCTCCATACTTGGCTGGGACCGCTTCAGGAGTATGTATGGTCGTGTAGAAACGCTTAAGAGCCGGTATGAAGGGGGTGCTTTAGATGATTCTAAAGGGATGGTATTCTCAGGATGGCTGGAAAACGAAGCTTACACTCATAAACCAGAATAATGAGTATGTGAGACTAAGGATGAAGCTATTCGAGGGTGAAGATGGAAGGCTCCTAGCAACATTGAATCTACGATTGAAACCTAAGGAAATGCGCTTCTATGACTTGGAGAGGATTAGGCGGGTTAGAAATAAAGCAGGGCTAATGCTAATAGAATCGGAGAAACCATTAGTCTGTACAGCTCAGATAACGAACCAAGAGGATGAGATGAAGGTATTATATTATAGGTTACCGGCGATAGAGGAGAAACGTGGTTGCTGCTAGTTTTTGAAAAGCCATGAACACCATGAATATAGTGGTGAAAATCCGGTTTGAGCCAGATAAGGAAATACTGGTGGGAGAGACGCCTGAAAGGAGAAGAATTACTCTTCGAATAGTGGAGGACATGAGCCCTATGGAGCTGATGTTAACTGCTTTAGGAAGTTGTGCGGCTATAGACCTCTTCAAGGCATTAAGCTTGAGAGGTGTTAATATTCAATCGATTGAGATAGAGCTAAGTGGTAAGCCTGTTAAGGAAGGCGAAACAAACTATGTTGGAGAAGTTTTAATGACTTACATAATCACCGCTCAAAATGTTACGAAGAGGGAGGTGGAAGAAATAGTGCAGCAATCCCTAGAAAAATATTGTAGTATCGCAATTGCTTTAAAACGCTCTATTAATGTTAAGCTAAACTCAGTGGTTCTGAGAAAAATGAAGATTAAGTAATGCCTTATTCCTCTAAACTGATCTCAACTTTTACCGGATTGAAAACTAGGCATCTCGATTTGGCCTCATCAACCATTTTCATAAGCTCGTTTCTATCGATATCGCATTTTATTGCTAATGATAGATGGAGGCTCTTAATAGGCTCTTCAATAATGGAATCTGTGAGAAGTCCTGAATAATCTATCTCCGCTTTAAGCCTTAATCTCGCTTGTGATACCTGTATTCGCTTCCTACTTAACATGAGCATTAGTGTGGAGAGATAACTTGCCCCGATTCCATAGAGGAAATATTGTATGGGTGTGGGCCTATGTCCCTTACCTCCCAAAGATGTCTGGAGTTCTGATTCTAGAATTAGTGCTGATTTTTCAGCCACCACCTCAGCGTACATTTGTGTATAACCCCTACGTAGGTTCCACTCGATCGTCATATCTATTGAGTGGGAGAAGCCTTGAGGACTGGCCTCAATCATTTGAATAGTCTCCTCAACCGCCCCCAGATCAAAGTTGTTTAGAATATCCCTACCACTACTCTTACTCTGCATGGGTGGATGATTGCTTGCTCCATGACTTAAACTTAATTTCCTAATTTTTGATAAATCCAAGGAAGGTCAGGATTGATGGAATCTTAAAGCCGCTTTTATTGGTTAGGGTTTGCTGAGCTGATAATGCTGATAAATTCCTCGAGATATTGGCTAAGTTTATCTTGGTCTATATCCGGCTTTGGGATCTCCTCAACCGGTATATTCACTTCGATATCCTTTGGCTCTAGATCTTCCTTAGCACATTTTGCGCAGAGGGCAGCTCCGAGACCCGTGGTCTCCGAGAAGCCGGATCTCAGAATTCTCCTATCGGGGAGGAGGGCTGATAGGATCGTCAAGTATATCATGTTATTCGCGAAACCCCCCTGCACGATGACGTCAATATTCCTCCCCTCAGAGATTGATTCGACGGCGGCATAAGACTGTATTGCGAGGCTCAGGTTAAGTATATGATAGGCGGATTCAGGATCCTTATAGAAGAGGTCGCCGATTATTCCAGGCTTGGAGTAGGGGAATCTCCCAGACTTCTCGATCAATCCTGGTGTAACGAAGTCCTTCTTACGTTTCAGGATATCTTCGAGTAACTGTAGGTTTGGGGGTATTCCTAGAGGGCTTACTCCAAATCTATCTCTGATCAGCTTAACATAATGATCATGTTCATAGCCCCCTGGAAATATTAGGGATTTTACAGGCCGGCCAAGGGAATCAGCATAATATAATATGTTCTGTTCCAAGTCCTCCTTCTTTGGGTTGAATCCTGAGTAGGGGTTCATGAAGACGCACCAGGTTCCGGTCGATGCGAAGATGAATTCTTGGCCCCTAGCTATGTATGGGAGTATTGATGCATTTGAATCATGGATTCCGGGAGTAATGGTGACCTCGGACCCATTAATCGTGAGCTTTCCAATGGGGCGCCATACCTCCGTGAAATCCGGGGATCGTTGATCAACCTCAAGCTTTTCAGCGATAAAGCTCCACCACCTCTTACTGAAGTCGAAGAGATATGTATGGCATCCGGCGCTTGTGACCTCGCATGATTTTATTCCCGATAATTCATAGGTAAGGTATTGTGGGAAGAAGAGTATTGTATCGGTTTCGGCGAACTTTTCAGGATAGCTTTTCTTGAACCAGTATATTTGGATGCCGACATTTAATAGCCTGCTCCATGGGGGAGTGCCTGTGATAGCGTAGAGGCTGAATGGGTCACCGAATTCCTCGTAAAACATTCTTCTAATGTTCTCGTTAATATTATGGTTATAGGATACTATGGGGAAGTTCAGCCTACCCTCACGCAGGTAAGTGACTGTCGCGCCGTGGGTCGTGATTGAGAGGGCCTTTATATCATATTTTCTCATAGCGTTTTGGAAGCTATTCTTCACCCAGGCCACAATTCTCTCAGCATCATCACATAGGATGCCATTCCTAACAATTTCACCTATCTGGGCTTTATCCTCGAATAATGGATTCAAATCATCATCAAATACTATTAGCTTCTTGTTGGTCTTACCTATGTCGAAGATCGCAATAGCATACCTCATACAATTTTTCATTTTCCCGGGGGATCATATAAAAGCTACTTTGAATGACTGAGGATTCTATAAGCTATGCAATCCGAAAAACATAATTACCGCGAGGAGTATGAAAGTACATGGTCAAGTTTGGTATACATCTTTTCCTCTGGACCGAGCGTTTTGACAGATCTACGCTCCACTTGATAGAGAAGGCTAAGAGGTTTGGATTTGATGGTGTAGAGGTGCCATTAATGGAGCTGGACTTGATAGATGTGGAGGCTACGAGGAGGGAGTTGAAGAAGCATGATGTGGAGTTTTTGGGCTCCCTAGGACTCCCCCGGGAATATGATATTACAAGCGATGATGAGGATGTTAGGAGGCGTGGAATAGAATTCATGAAGCGCTGCGTTGACGTGGTTGCCCAGCTGGATGGCGACGCGATAAATGGCGTCGTTTATATCGCTTGGGGCAAGATTGTTGGGAGGCCTAGAACCGAGGAGGAGTGGAGGCGAAGTGTTGAGGCATTAAGAGAGGTGTGTAGATATGCGCAGAGCTATGGGGTGAGCCTTGGCGCGGAGCCCGTGAATAGGTTTGAGACGTATTTCCTGAACACCGCGGAGGATGCTGTGAAGCTATGTAGGGATGTGGGTGAGCCTAACATGAAGGTCCACCTCGACACATTCCACATGAATATAGAGGAGAAGAACTTCTATGACCCAATAAAAACTGCTGGAAAGCTGCTGAATCACTTCCACTGCTGTGAGAATGATAGAGGTATTCCGGGGACGGGGCATGTAAACTGGGATGAGGTTTTCCAAGCGCTTGCCGAGATAGGTTATGATCGTTGGTTGGTTGTGGAGTCATTCACGCCTGAGATAAAGAAGGTTGCAGCCTCAACCGCTATATGGCGTCAAATTGCTCCAAGTGCCGATGCTATAGCAGAGCAAGGCCTCAAATTCATCAAGGAGATGGCGAGAAAATATCTCAGATAATGGGCGGGGAAGGGAGACGCGGATTCGACTTCACCATTTTTAGCATGGATATGCGGGGGGTGGGATTTGAACCCACGAACCCCTACGGGACAGGGTCCTAAGCCCTGCGCCTTTGACCAGGCTTGGCTACCCCCGCCTCACTTGATAGGCAGCTTGCTGAGTTCTCATTAACTTTTCGCGCGGCTCCTTTTTGGGCGCTAGATTTTTCTCCAGCTTCTGGGATCCTTTTAATGCGGCTAGAGGCGATGAGGATTGAACGTCGCGGCTGAGGCTTCGGGGGCCTATGAGCGGACCTCCTCTCGGCTGAGCCGGCCAACGTACTATCCTCTTCTCAGGAGGGCTATTGCCTCTAGACGTGGCGTTTGGGGGAACTGGTCTATTAGGGAGAGCCGGTCAATCTTGTATCCAAGCTGCTTTACATCCCTAGCCATGGTCTCAGGGTTACATGAGATGTAGAGGATCCTTTTTGGAGATGCTTTTCTAAGCCTCTTCACGAGCTTGTAGCTTAGCCCGGAGCTCGGTGGATCAAGGACTATGTAGTCGTATTTTAGCGAGACCCTCTCTGCCCTCTCATTAACCACCTCGGCTGATTTTACCCGGTTGAGCTTGAGATTTATCTCGGCGATCTTGGCGGCGGCTGAGTTCGCCTCAACAGCTGTCACCTTTACATGCCCCCATGTGGCAAGGGGTATTGTGAATGTTCCTGGGCCTGAGAAGAGCTCGAGCACCCTCTCACCGCCCCTTAGGTCTAGGAAGCTCAGCATAGTCCTCATCATCCTCTCCAAGACATATGGATTTGGCTGGAAGAAGACATTTGGATGTAGCAGGTAGATGAATTCCCCGATTCTCTCCATTATGGTCTCTGATCCGTGTATCGCCCTAATATCCTCCGCCCTAGCATCATCCCTCACCTCCCGGTTTATTCCTAGTAGGAGGCTGTTGAACGGTATACCCCTCTCCTCAAGCTCTGTGGGAAATTCTTGGAGTTGGATCTCATTATAGGCTATGACGAGGATCATCCTTTCGCCCGTGAATTTCCCCTCGATTATCGTGAGGAATCTCACATCGCCTCTACGCTCAGTCCTATTCCACCCGGATATGCCGTGCCTCATAAGATAACTCCTGAAGATGTTCCTGATGATATCGGATTCGGGTGATTGGAGGAGACATTCTTCGATGTCTATTGTCTCGCTCCAGCTTCCCCTCTTGTTGAGCCCTATGACCGGGCCTTCGCTGACGACGAAGTCCATTCGATTCCTGTAATAATATTGCCTCGGTGATGGGTGTATCTCCTCAGCCCGCGTCTCGAGGAGCTTCTCGGCGCGTGATACCTTCTCCCCCAGCTGATCCTCATATGGCTTATCGAGGTATGTGCATCCGCCGCATTCTCGGAAATGCTTGCATATCCTGATGCTCATATCCTCTTTATCGCTTCCCTCAGCTCCTCAGCCGACTTCTCCGGTAACATGGTGTTCACGTATACGCCGAGGCCGATCTCGGAGACCATTGGGACTAGGATTCTCGGGACTATCTCGATATGCCAGTGGAAATCCTCAGCATCGGCCGGCCTCATATGGAGCACGAGATTGAATGATGGGTTTTCTAGGATGTTTTTCAGGGCCTTGAAGAGTGTTAAGAGCATGCTGGCCAGATCAAGGAGCTCAGAGTCGTCGAGCCCCATGAATCTCTGGCGATGCTCCTTTGGATAGATCATTATCTCGTAGGGCTCTCGGCTGGCCCATGGGCAGACGGCGATAAAGCTCCCGGTGGTGATCAGTGTCCTGGCTGGATCCCTGTCGCGGCATAGGATGCAGTCGCCTGCTTGTAGGGCCTCAGCCTCCCTCCTGAGAAGCGGCGGCGTAACTGATGATGCCATGATATGGCTGTGAGGATGCCTGAGTGATGCGCCCGAGTATGGGCCATGATTCTTCCCGAAACACATATAGTTGAATCCATCCCTCTCAAGCTGGCTGAGCCTCTCCCTGAAGGTCAGCAGGAGATACTGGAGCTGGACTATGTTGAGAGACCATGGATCTGCAGAGTGATCTGGTGTATCTATGATGGCCTCATGGAGGCCTGGAGCCTTCCTAGATCCATGCTCATCCCTTAGAATATCCTCCGCGGAGAAGGCTGGATAAAGATTTGGGATGCACTTGACGAGCCACTCCTTTATCCTCTTATCTCCGGCCTCCTGCTCGAACTTGACGCCAGCTCCAGCCCTGGCCAAGACTAGGGTTGCTGGCGAGAGAGCCTCCTCCCTGCCCGGGCAGAATGGGCACTTGGCTGGATCATCGAGCAGGCGGGGGGCCTGCGGCCCAAACTCATGAGGCCTCTTAGCTCTTTCAGGAGCATATGAGACAAGCCTGCCAGATAGCGGATCAATCCTAAGCTCCGGCATTCTTCCTCTCGTTGATTCTGCGGCTCAGGAAAGATTTAACCCCTCCATGCGCTTTTTTCCAAGGCCTTTGCGGCGGAGGCATGTAATCCTTGTATTGGGCGTGGCCGGTGTCGGCAAGACGGTCTTCGGTAGTGGTCTCGCCAGCCTCCTAGGCCTCAAGTTCATCGATGTCCCCGAGCTCGTGGAGAGGAGGAAGCTCTACTCCGAATATGATGTGGAGTCTAGGGCTTATCTCGTGGATCTCAGGAGGCTCTCGGCAGCAGCTGGCTCAGAGCTTAGGGGTGGAGGGGTGCTGGCGTCCGTATACGCCTTCAAGCCCCGGGGAGTGAGAGTCTCATGGGCGATTATCCTCAGGATGAGGCCGACAAGATTGCTGGAGGTTCTCAGGGGCCGGGGGTATCCGGATGAGAAGATCCGGGAGAATGTCTCGGCCGAGCTCATAGATCAGCCTCTCGTCGAGGCGATACAGAAGTTTGGGAGGAGGAGGGTTGTCCAGCTAGATGCGACCGATGCCGATCTTAAGGGGCTCGCGAGAAGAGTTGCCGAGGCCATTAGATCCAGTAGTCTCAGGCAGCTTGACCAGAGGATAGACTGGATAGGCGAGCTCGAGAGATCCGGCGAGCTCGAGGGGCTGCTGAGGTTTCTAGAGTCCGGCTAGAGGGCTCAGATAAACATTTTAATTAGGGCTGAAGGCTTCATAGCAGGATCCTTGAGGAAGATCTTCATGCGCCCGTCTCATCGCTTTTGACTACTTCTCATGGTTAGGGGTGAATATCCTTGAGGAGTGAGGAATTAGTTTTTAGCAGGAAGGATTATGTCAGCTTATACAGGTTCAAGAAGCTGCTGAAGGAACTTGAGTCGAAGGAGGGTAGGGGGACCGAGCTCATCTCCCTCTACATCCCGCCGAATAAGCCCGTCTCAGACGTGATAGGATATCTCAGGCAAGAGTATGCCACCGCGGCTAACATAAAGTCGAAGAGCACTAGGAAGAATGTCCAAGATGCTATCGAGAGCGCGATCCAAAGGCTTAAGCTATTCGACCGGGCGGGCCCAACCGGCCTAGTGATATTCAGTGGAGCGATTCCGCAGGATGGCGGCGCCGGGACCGAGAAGATCGAGGTCTACCATGTCATACCACCGGAGCCCATAAACCTCCTCCTATACAGATGTGATAGCAGGTTCTATCTCGAGCCCTTGAAGGAGCTCCTAAAGGAGAAGGATGTCTATGGTGTTCTGGTGATTGATAATGAGGAGGCCGCGGTCGCCGTGGTGAGGGGGAGGAGGATCGTCGAGCTAAAGAAGTTCACATCAGGGGTGCCGGGGAAGCATCATGCTGGAGGACAGTCTGCTCGGAGATTCGAGAGGCTTAGGGAGATGAATCTCAACGAGTATTATAAGCGGGTCGCCGCCCACGCCAACGAGATCTTCCTCAAGGAGCCTGATCTAAAGGGGATCATAGTCGCTGGCCCGGGCCCGACCAAGGAGGTCTTCGTCGAGAAGGGCTACCTCCACTACACCTTCCGCGACAAGATCCATATCGTTGATACATCATACTCGGGTGAGGAGGGCGTTAGGGAGGCGATAAGAAAGGCGGAGGACTTCTTGAGGGAGCTCAGGCTTGTCGAGGAGCAGAAGCTTGTTAGAAGGCTTATGGATGAGATAACGAAGGAGAACTCGAGAGCTGTCTATGGCGAGAAGGAGGTTTTGAGAGCGCTGAGAAGCGGGATGCTCGAGCTCCTCCTACTCTCGGAGGATCTCGACAAGTATAGGATCAAGATAAGATGCGCTAACTGTGGGGCTGAATACGAGCATACTCTAAGCGAGGAGGAGAGGGTCTCAAAGCTGCCCGAGATACTAGCGAAGCCATGCGAGAAATGCGGCCAGAGAGCCTTACAGGTCTCGGAGGAACAGCTGCTCGTGGACTTCTATATTGAGGAGGCGGAGAAGGCAGGAGTCAGGGTGGAGCTGATCTCATCTGAGCATGAGGAGGGCGCCATGCTCAAGAACATGGGCGGAATTGCTGGCTTCCTAAAGGGATACAGCGGCTAGGCAAGCCTAGGAATAACCAAGTTAGCTATATCATATTGCATGTCAGCGATCCCGAGGACTGCATCCCTTATCCGGATCCGGAGCTGTTCGACTATGAGCCTCGGGGGCGTTAAAAGCTTCGTTAGGATCTCGAGATTCTTCTTCATCTGCGGTATCACGTCGAGCCTCTTATTCAGGAACGCCTCCATCGCTAGCTTATGATTCTCCAGCAATATCTCCGAGACCCTGCCCGCATGAAGTGCACCCTCCGAGGCCCTACCACCCGAGATGAGGCCCGAGACCTCGAACGCCCTATCAGCTATATTTTCGAGGAAGTATGCGGCCAGCCTATAATCCAGTATCTCGACGCTTGAGAGGCCTAGTAGGGCCGCTAGCGCCGGGTTCGCGAGGCTCTTCCTCAATATCCTGACCATATAGAAGTATAGCCTATCCACATCATCCTCGATCCTCTCGAGAAGCCCTGAGACCTCCAGCCCCACATCATCCACGGGGCTGAAGGAGTATCTCAGCATGTCGTCTGAGAGCTTCCACATCCTCCTCAGCACCTCTAATGGCTTGAGCTCTAGAGGGTCTATAACCATCCTTAGCAGCATGGATGACTCGGCCGACTCCACTATCTCCAAGCCCATTAGCCTCTCCTTCAGGTAGAATAGCTCGCTCTCAAGCGCCTCCTTCACCTGCTGGGGGAAGCTGACACGTATCGAGTCATAGCCCATGAGATAGGCGGCGACAATCTTATCCACGAGCGACCGTGTATCGGACTCGAACCTGAGCCTAACCTCACTCTCCCTCTCAACCCTGGTTGGCGAGATTATGAGGGAGCTTCCAGCGATCTCGACCACGACGTAATCGCCCTCGCCGAGCCCAACAGCCTCGACCCAGCTCCTCGGAAGGCTGACCACCAGAGATCCACCACTCCTCATTATGCTCCGTAGAACCCTTCCCTCCTGCTCCCGCGCCATCGCATGCTCAATATAAATCATTACTAATAATGATTTCCAAGATGCAATACTTATCTAGATAGAGCCTCGCGGGAGAAGCCGGGGATGGCCCGCGCGGGTGATCGAGAATGATGCTGGGCAGGAATGGGATTAAGCCGGGCCTCGAGGCATCCCTAATATCCGTCTGCGCCGCCCTCTACGCCGCCCTCGGCTACCTAACATATCTCGGGATCTTCGCGCCCGTCTTCGGGACTGTTCGATTCTGGCCGGCCGTGATCGTGCCAGCGGCCTTCTCGATACTATTTTCGCCGAGGATCGGCGGCATCGGGGCGGCAATAGGGATATTCATAAGCGATATGCTGATTCATGGTAATCCTGTCTTAAGCCTGACAGTCGGCGTCCCGGCGAACTTCACGGCATTCTACCTGATGGGCTGGCTCGCGCAGAGATGGAGGAATAGAAGCTCTGCGGTGCTCGCGACCTCGATACAGCTCATACCAGTCGCGGGGTGCGCCCTCATCTACTTCCTAGAGCTCATAGACTTGCTCACAGCCCTAATCTACCTCGTGGTCTCGATAATCGTCTTGGCATTCACCATGATGCTCGCGCTGGCGCAGAGGAGGTTCCTCGGGATAGCAGCCGCCTCAAGCCTCGGCCTAATGGCCGGAAGCGCGATAATCGGGATAGGCCTATGGGCCTATAGCCAGCTCTTCATCCTACCAGGCGGGATCAGAAACGCGCCCATGATATTCGCCCTCGGATGGTTCCTCTGGACGTACCTGACAGAGATACCATTCATCCAGTTCCTCCTGCCACCCATCCTGAAAGCTGTCTCGAGGGCTGTTCCAAGCCGCGGCGTCCTAGGCGCAGAGGAGCGCGTGAGAACTTGAACCAAAGGAGGAGCTATGCATGTGCGCCGGCGCCGCTATCCAGCATCTTCTCCCCCAAGATCCGCGGAGAGAGCATTGAGGAGATTGGCGCTAAGGGCGGCGGATTCACGCTAGCCGATGCGGTGGAGACCCGCGCGGAGCATCATCCCGGAGACGAGGACCAGATCCATGTCTATGTTAATGGGGTGATGTCCGATCATGCGACATCGCTTAGGGCGGCTGAGGTCTCGAGGAGAATTCTCGGCCTGCGGGGAAGAATAGTCCTCAAGCATAGCGTCGGTGTCCCGATTGGGGCTGGACTCGGGACGAGCGCCTCCCTAGCGCTGACAACGATCCTGGCTTTGTTCAGGATCGCCAGCCGCGGCATATCGCTCATGAGCGCCTGCAGGCTCGTCCACGAGATAGAGGTTAGATGCGGGACCGGGCTGAATAGCGAGGCTGGATTCCTCTCAAGCGGCCTCATCCTAGTATTGGAGGCGGGCGCGCCGCCGAGGCTCAAGATAGACTCGATCCCGCTACCGCGGGACTCTATGCTGATAGTTATCGCGGCCAGCCCGGTTGAGAAGCAGAGGATTTTGGGCCGAGGAGGCCTTGAGGAGATCGAGGAGATAGGCGACAGGAAGATCGGCGAGATCCTCAGGAACCCTACCCCGGAGAATTTTCTCGAGAAGTCTAGGGAGTTTGCCTTGGAGGCTGGGCTCGCGACGGAGAGAGTTCAGGAGATCTTCGAAGAGCTTGGAAGGCTCCCGGTCATCGGCTATGCGCAGAACATGATCGGCGAGGCTTGCCACGCCCTAGCACTGAGAAGGGATGCCGAGACTATTGTTAAGAGGCTTAGAGAGATCTTCCCCGAATATTTCGTGAATGTGTTCGAGGTCGGTGGTTTGGCTAGCTCGTTCATCGAGGCTTGAGCTTGTTTACAAGCTCGTCAAACTCTCGTATGAAGTCCTCCTCTGCCCCAGATGGTATGAGGCCTGAGGCGGCGAACTTGTGGCCATCAGCTGATCCGCCAACCTTCTCAGAGGCCTTGACCGCGAGCTCGGAGATCGACGGCATCGAGCCATCCTCTATCATGCTCGAGAGCCTTCTCGGCGCCCTTATGGAGAACTTGGCCCAGCTTCCCCGGATCCTTCCAAGCCCCGGGATCTCGGGCTCAAAGTTCATGAAGCCTATGATATAGCGATCAGGATCAACACCCTTCCTATAGCTAAGCATCGAGGATAATGTCCCAATGGTCTTCGACCCCAAGCCCTTAAAGAGGTCTCCAAGATGATACCATTGAGTCCACATGCTTTTCCGCAGCCCTGTCCTCGCGATGATGGCGAAGGCTTGGGCGAACTTCCTCCTCCTCAAGTCCTCGAACCTCTCTGCGAGGCTCTCCGGGATCATCCTCCTCTTAAGATGCTCCACAGCATCCTGAGGCCCCCGCATATAGTATCCGACGCTCCCGATTGCCGAGAGGGTTGAGGATAGCTCCCTCCAAGATTTTCCAAGGAACTTCACGCGATACGCCTCCTCACCGTTCTCACGGACTATCTCTATGTCTCCGGCGGCCACAGCATCCTCAAGAGCGATCCTGTTAAGCTCCCTCAATCTCCCCGGGATCTCAGCCGAGCCGACCACAGCCATCCAAGCCGCATCACGTGCATCGAAGATCTCCCTAGCCAGCAGGTAGGCGGCTGTCGAGCCGCTGACATCACTCTCCCCCTCATATCCATATAGCTCCGGGTTCAGGTGTAGGAGCCTCGGGTGGGCGGCCTCAACCGGATCATGATGATCCACGATCACCGCTACGCCACCAGATCTCCCAAGCCACAAGGCTATCAGATCCGCCCTCCCCGAGCCTATATCCGCGTAAAGATACAGCTTCTCACCCTGAGCGTGAATGAGCTCGACAACCTCCGGGGAGAGCTTCTCAACACAGATGAGCCTATGAGATATGCCGAGCCTATCAAGGGCTAGCGACATTATCGCCCCGGCGCAGAGGCCATCAGCATCATCATGAAAAACTAGGATGGCGTCACCGAACTCCCTCCTAAACTCCCTGATGAGGGAGGATGCCCGGCTCAAATCCTCCCTATACCTAGGGTCCATCATCTAGATTATCTTGTCGGCGGCTATAAAGGCCGCGGAAAACCATTTAATACCCCTGAGACCAGGGGTTTCGCCATGGGATCAAAGCTCAAGGATTATGTGGTTCAGGCTGCGGGGCTCATGTGTATAAGCGCTAGAACGGCTCCGAAGACACGCGGGATAGATGACTTGGAGATCCTCGTAATCTCGGATGAGCGTGATCTCGGCAGGCTCGCGGATGAGATGGAAAAGATGGGCTCCGAGCTCGGCCTAGCATTCTTCCAGCGCGATGCCGAGAATGTTAGGCAATCGGACGCGGTCCTACTAATCGGCGTAAGATCATCAAAGCCCAAGGAGCTGAATTGCGGCGGATGCGGCTACCCAACCTGCGATGAGTTCAGGAGGGCTAGAAGGCTCGACGAGAAGCCATATCATGGACCAAGCTGCGCATTCCAGCTAATCGACCTAGGGATAGCTGTTGGATCGGCGGCAAAGACAGCCTCCCTACTAAACGTGGATAATAGGATCATGTACTCGATCGGGGCCGCCGCACTGAGAGCCGGCCTCCTAAAGGACTCCGATGTGGCGCTGGGCATACCATTATCAGCCTATGGAAAGAGCATCTACTTCGATAGGAGACCGAAGACCTAGCTGAAGAAATCTATCAGCGTCCTCTCACCGGATTCTAGGATCTTCTCCGCCTTTATCCCAACAGCCTCGAGTATTCTGCCGCAGGCCGCCGCGACCTGTTTCTCCACATAATACTCCCAGTCAACCTCATCCTTTGAGACCTTGAAGTATGGCTTGGCCCTGGAGTAGAGGGGGCCGGAGCCCGCGGTGATTATGAAGCCGACCTTGTCTCCGGGCTGGATCCTCCACCCCTCGTTCATGAGCTGCTTGGCGACGACCACATGAGGCTGGGTGGCTGAGTACTCGCTAAGAGGCCTAGTTATCTGCTTCCAGATTATCAGCTTCTTCAAGTCGACCTGCCGGCTTCTCAGCGCCTGAATATACTCCCTCGCCTTCTTTAATGCTTGGCTTGGATCGCCGGTCTCGAGTAGGGCTTTAACCGTCTCATACTGGGCTTCCCTCGCTATTCCGCTCCAGTCCCCTCTAACGGCCTCGAGGCCGACCACCTCTATCTCGCCGCCGGAAGTTATGCCGGCATATCTCTTCTTCGCCTCTGTGAAGATTATCCTCTTGAAGATCTTCTCGAGCTTAGCCTCCAAGCCTAGCCTCACCTCAATCCACTCCATAAGCTTCTCAAGTTTTCCATGATAATTCTTGAGAAAAACTGAGTCCGTATCCGAGTAGATGACCTTCATTCCAAGCTCCTCGGCCTTCCTTATCGTGGAGGCGATTACCTCCCTGCCCCAGGCCGTGGTCGCCTCGGCAACCTCCCTAGAATACCACCTCGCGCCAGACCAGCCGGTATACCCGTAGATGGCGTTCGCGATTATCTTGACAGCTCTCTGCCTCGCATCAAGAATCCTGGCCTCAACGCTCCCGGGAGCAGCAGCCCTCAGCCTCTCCTGAATCCTCCTCCTCTCCTCGAGCAGCGTCCTTAGGGCTGATGGGAGGAAGCCCTCCGGCCTCGCCCTAAACCTATGGCCGCTCGGAGCAACATTCTCACCATCATCGCTCAGCGTATCAAACGAGATATTGTACTTGATTATCAGGCTGGGATACATGGACCTGAAGTCTAGGACGGCGACATCCTCATGCACCCCCTCCATCGGCTCCTTCACGAGGCCTCCGGGATAGCTGATGTGCGCGATCTCAGCCCTCCTCGGTATCAGCTCGCCAGTCCTCGGAGCAAGCCCCATCAAATAGCTCTCAACCCTGAACCCGGCTGAAGCCGTCAGAACATAGTCGGCGGGCATGCCGGTCAGCTCGCTCAAGCTGAGGACAAACTCCCTGACAGCATCAAACGCCTTTAAGATAGCCTCAGCCCTCTGCGCAGAATACTCCCTAACACGAGTCCTATCATGCTCCCAGAAATCCCCCAGCTCATACTCCTCTATCGTATCGAGCCTCACGTCTATCCCGAGATATCTCACGAACTCCTCGAGGCTCTCCACGGTCAGCTCCGGGATATCCTTAGCCATGTCCTCCAAGTCTATGCTAAGCCTCCCGCGTATCGAGACATGTCCATGCACGCTCATCCTAGGCTCAGCCCCAAGCCTGCCAACCGATAGCCTGATCCCATGCCTCTTAGCCCGCTCAGCGAGATAACCCCACTGAAACCTGTTCAAGCCAAAGCCAACGATGATATCCGGGTCATGATCGCGCATGATCGAGATGAATGACTTGATGATCTCGGCCTCATCGCCCTCAAGCTGAACCCTCCTACCATCATCGAAGTGGAGCGTGATAAGTCGGATTGGGTCTCGCTCAGCCCTCGGAGACCCCTTCTCCCCGAAGACCACGAGATCTAGGGCCACGGCCCTGAGCGCTGGCGGCGGAGCCTCATCCGACTCCTGGATCTCGCGGCAATCGAGAAGCCGGACACCATCCTCGACACCGGCCTCCACGCCATCAACCTCGAGCCAGGAGCAGGGCCTAAGCCCCGAATCAATTAGATACTTGACAGTGACTCGGATATCGTGCTCATAGGCCTCCAAGCCCGGCACCCTCCTCAAAAGCCTCTCAACATAATCCTCCAGATCCTCCCTATCCACATAGACCCTGAGGGCCTCAACAGGCCTGCCGCGGATCCTCCGAGAACACCTCTCAAACCTGAGCCCCTCAGCCTCAAGAAGCCCAGCAGCCCTATCCAGATCACCGACGAGATAGAAGCTTGGAGTATATCTCACCCTAGCCAGCCAGGTGGACCCATCGCCGCCCTTCATCCAAAGCGCGATCACGGGTCCACCAGCCTGCTCAGATGCCAGGTCAAGTAGCCAGAGCCTCATACCCACCATAAACATGTGTAGAGAGATAAGATAAGCTTGATGCGGTATTATTTTCAGCCCTTAGATCAGCTTAATCAAAACCCCTGCCAGCTGCCATAGAGGCATCACCATTCAATCTGTGTCTAGCTTGAATCTCAAGGAAGGCCGGACTAGGCCATTCCACGCGATGAGGTCTGAAAGGCGATTACGTTTTTAAACTGGTGTATTAGAGGCCGCTTAGAGAAGGGCGTGAAAATGCGGGGTGATCGGCTGCATGCCGCTTGACAGGTCGTTGGAGGAGAGGATATCTAGAGCGATCATTAGAGGCGCCATGAGCGATTGGCTTAAGCTCTCAAATGTTGACGTAGTTATTGTCGGCGCGGGGCCCTCAGGGATGACTGCGGCCAAGTATATAGCTGAAAAGGGCTTCAGCACGG
>CAZWXN010000028.1:0-9576 GCA_964637915.1 uncultured Nitrososphaeria archaeon
GAGGACTTGGATAATCTGATATCGGTCGCGGAGGATTTTGCGAGGAGGAATGCTACTCCCTGAAGTAGGGCTGGAGGAATGCTTTAGGCGGCCTCGCCCTCTTGCCGAGGGCTGCCGAGATCGCAACCGTCAACAGGTATGGTATGGACTGGAAGAACTGGTATGGTAGCTGGACTATTGTGACGAGCCATGCTTGGAGGGCGTTTAGGAACCCGAAGAAGATGCATGCAAGCCATATCCATGCAGGGTTCCAGTTCCCGAGGACGACGAGGGCCATGGCTATCCAGCTCCACTCGCCGCCAACGTTGAGGTTGAATGATCTCAGGTCTATAAGGGAGTAGAATGCGCCGCCAATGGCCATTAGCGCGGAGCCCGCCAATATCGCGTAATATCTCACCGCGTGAACCCTGATCAGGGATGAGTCTGCGGCCTTCGGGTTCTCGCCAACAGCTCTCAGCACGAGACCCCATCTGGTCTTAGCTAGGATGAAGATTAGGATTAGCGGCAGGATGTATGCTCCGGCATAGATATATGGGCTCTGGTTGAAGGCCGAGCCTATTATGGGCAGGTCTCCGAGGGGCCCGAGCTTTAGGGGCGGCGTAGCCGGGACTGTCGGCTCGACTAATGGCGACCCGATCAATACGCGGTGCACGAAGTATGTCAGGTTCATGCCGTAGAATGTTATGGCTATTCCCGAGATGTGCTGCTGGCATCCGAGGCTTACTACTAGGAGGGCGTGGAGTAGGCCGAGGAGAGCGCCGATGAGGGCCGCGGCCACGACCCCGATCAATATGCTGCCAGAGAGATAGCCGGCCATGAAACCCCATCCAGCACCGGCTATCATTATCCCGAGTATTCCTAGATTCAGGACACCGGTCTTCTCTATGAGCATCTCGCCTAAGGATGCGAAGATTATTGGCGTCGCCGAGACGAGCGTTAAACCTATGATACTGGAGATGATCCTCTCCAGATAGCTTCCTTGGATGATCGCGCTGACGGTCGCGAGGATTGCAAGCGCCGTAATGATATAGAGCATCATCGTTAGAGTCCTTCCGCCGAAAATGGTCCGGGATGATGAGCGGCCTCCGCCTAAATCACTTACGGTGGCTGAGAGCTTCTCGAGCCTAACAGCCCTCCTAAACCCAATGTGTATCTTGTAAGTTGTGATGGCCCCTAGTATTAGGAAGATTATGAGGGTTTGCGCTTGTATGAGGTCTGATAGGAATGATGGGACGCCTGTGCTCCAGCTCATGGCATTCGCGCCGTTTATCAATATGCTGAAGAATATCCCGGCTAGTGCTGCTCCTATTGGGTCGAGGCCTCCGAGCATCGCTATCGCTAGAGCTATGAGGCCATAGTTGGGGCCGACGAATGGTGTCATGTAGAATAGTATTCCGGTTACCTCGCATGCTCCAGCAAGCCCAGCGAGGCCGCCGCTGATAAAAGCCACCCAGAAATAGATCTTCGGGAGGCTGAATCCCTCGAGCTCTGCAACCCTTGGCGAGGTCGCGGCTATAATCCAGTTCCTGAGAATAGTCCTATTCATCAGAATCCAGAGAACTCCTAGGATTATGAAGGGCATTATTACGCCTAGGTGGAGCCTGGTCCCCGGGATGAGTATCGGGAGCTTCGCGTTGGCCCCTATCTCGGCTGACTGTGGATAGGTGGTGTAGGGGGCTCTCATGGGCCCCGTGAGAAGGCCGGCGCATATCTGGAGAACCGCGCTCCAGATTAGGAGTGTTGTCAGGACCTCATCTTGATTGCGTCGAACCTTCAGCCACCAGCTCACGAGGCATATGGCCGCGCCCCCAAGCCAGCTCAACATGAAGATCAGGGGTATCAGGAGCTGGGGCGGGAGATGCTTTAACTGGACTCCGAGATATGCTGCGATTAAGCCGCCGACTATGAACTGGCCATGCACTCCAAGGTTCCAGAACCTGGCCCTAAATGCGACTAGGATCGCGAATGCTAGTATTATTAGCGGCGATGCGGTGACTAGGATCTCCGCAGGGTTCTCGAAGGGCCATGTAAGGAGGTAGTAGTATACTGCTCCAAGATCTCCCCCGGCCATCAGGACATATATCGCGGAGGCTAGGATTGAGATGATGACGGCTAGAGTGGTGATGCTCAGCCTCTTGATGGGTGTGAGGGCTCCCCTTCTCTCGAGGCTAAGCTCGAGCAACCTCCATCAACCCACTTATCATCATGCCGAGCTTCTCAACTGTTATCTCGGAGGGCTTAAATGTCCCGAGGATCCTCTTGTTCGCGAATGCTGAGATCCTGTCACATATGGCTAGTAGCTCCTTTAGATTTGGAGAGAATATTATCGTTGTTAATCCTCTCCGCTTTCTCTCCAAAACTCTGTCGAAGAACAGCTTTACGCCACGTGGGTCTAAGCCGACGGTCGGGTGGAGGGTTATCAGGAGCTTATCCCACCTCCCCAGCACCCTCCCGATATAGGTCCTCTGCATGTTTCCGCCTGAGAGGGTTTCAACAGGGCTCTTCAAGTCCCTGAAAACGATCTGGAACTCGCTCGCAAGCCTCTCAGCAATCCTCCTCCGCTTCTCCGGCTCAAGAAATATTCCATGCGAGAAGAGGCTCTCGCTCCCAATTGTGAGGTTATCCTCTATGCTCGCCCCGAGGATCAAGCCATCTCGTATCCTATCATCTGAGAGGAATCCGACGCCGCGCCTCCTAAGCTCTGCCGCGCCCAGGCCGGTGACATCCTCGCCAAACAATATTATCCTCCCGGATGCGGGCTTCCTAACACCATAGATGCATTCTGCCAGCTCCTTCTCCCCGGTCCCGGGAACAGCCGCTATCCCGTGAATCTCCCCCTCAAAAACCTCGAGATCGAGATCCTCTACAACGACCTCACCCCTATCATCCACAACAACAAGATCCTCAAGCCTCAAAGCCGTCCTTTCACAAGTCTTCTTCAAGATCTCAACCTCCTCTGATGGCTTGAAGTACTCCACCTCCTCGAACATGCTCTTGATGAGATCCTCGAGCTCGGCCTCTCTCGCATCGAACCTCGAGACTATCTTGCCGCCAGTCATCACAAGAATCTCGTCAACGGCCTCGATCAAGTCAGAGAGATCATGGGAGATTATTATCACGGTATACCCGCGGCTGGTCAGCTCTCTCAGGTACTCGCTTATCCTTCGCTTCTGCTGCGCCGGGAGATAAGCCATGCTCTCATCCAGTATCAGGACGGGCATCCTCCCCATCTCATGGAGCATCTCGCAGATCATTAGGGCTCGGATGATCTCGAATGCCCTCAGCTGCCCTATTGGAAGCCTTTCCGCTGGCTGATCAAGATCGAGCTTAACGCCGATCTCACTAGCTATCCTCTCAGCCCTCCTCCTAACCTCATCTAGATCAGGCATTATGCCTGGATGAAGAAGCACGAGCTGCTCGAGAAGCGTTAGAGCTGGAGCAAGATTAGGATGCTGCTCAACCTTAACCACACCTGCCTCAACCACTGCCTGATGATATTCCTTAATCCTAATACCATTAACAAAAACATCCCCGCGATCAGGCCTCAAGTATCCAGAGATTATGTTTGTCAGCGTTGATTTCCCGGCCCCATTGGGCCCAACGAGCCCATAAACCCTACCACCATCAAGCTCTAGGGTGACATCATCTAGCGCTACTGCGCCCCCGATGAAGGTCTTCCTCACGTTTATCAGCCTGATCGCGGGGCTCAAGGCTATCTCACCAGCCCTACTTCTTCGCCCTCATGGTTCTCCGAGCCAACAATGCTATCACTATCGCCTCGATCACGACCACCGCCACCAGCACATATGTCGCTATCTCGAAGATCTGTGTTGGCTGCTGGGGCGCCGCGCCTCCAGCCTGTCTAAGCTCTGGCCAAACCTGCTCCGGCGGCAGCTCGATTATCGGAACCCAGGTCATCCCAGTCCTAATCTTATCCTCCCACTCCCTTACCAGCGCCAGGATATCCTCGTTCAGTGGCGGGCTAGGCTTACCAAAGTGGTGGAATGGAGCGAGATACGATCCATTAAAGCTCATCCATGAGTATGTTCCGAGGTTATCAGCGGTGTATGATCCTGATAGGACCCTCTCGAAGACTACTCGGACCGTCGGCCTCATATCCCATACGAGGCTTGTTATCGTGACCTCTGGCGCCCTCTCATATTGATCCGCCATGTTGCCTATGACCCAGACCTCCTTGCCCGCGGCGTAAGCTTCCCTAGCGGCCTCCTCGGCCCCAACCCTCTCAGCGAAGATCACATCAACACCGCTATCTATCAGAGTCTTCGCCAGCCTCTTTGCGGTCGCTGGATGATACCATGGAGACTCGCCTGGCGGAATATTGCCGAGAAGGTAGACGACCTTCGCCTCAACATTCGGGTTAACCATCTTAGCGCCATAGATGAATGCGTTGACTATCCTGTTCACCTCGTTTATCGGCATCGCGGCGACAACACCTATCTTATTGGTCTTCGTAATCTTTCCAGCAATTATCCCCGCGAGGAATGCTGGCTGATGAAGCCAGTTATCGAAGACCGCGAAGTTCGGCGGTGTTGGGGAATACTCGCTGCCAGCGGCAAAGGCCACATTCGGATAATCCCTCGCAACCCTCCTCGCGATATCCTCCTTAAGGAAGGCGTCGAGGAAGACTATGTCAGCGACCTTCGCAGCATCCCTGAGCGCGAGCTCAAATTCCTTGGGATCCTGCTTCCTATCCACGAACTGGTAATCAACTTCTATGCCCTTAGCCCTATACTCCTCGGCAACAGCGAGGATCGCCTGGTGTATTGCTCCATCCCATGGCTCGCTAATAGGTGTCTGGAAAACCGCCCGGACAACGAGCCTCCTACGCGCCTCCTGGCCTTCAGCGGATGTCAGCGATAACCCGGCGAGAATAATGCAGAGCGAGAGCAACACCGCGAGAAACACTATCCGCCTCGCCGCAAAACTCCTACTCACTCGGGGCATATTGGATGATTGTCAGAGCTTCATTTATACCCTTTCTAGGCGGAAAAACCGAGAAGATATACTCGGATATGATGCATTTGTATAAGATTTCTGGAGAAGATTTTTAAGAACCCGGTAAAATCTCTGAAAATGGCCCCGGTAGCTCAGCGGGAGAGCGCCCGGCTGAAGACCGGGTTGTCGTGGGTTCAAATCCCACCCGGGGCATTCTCCTAGGAGAAAGGTTAAGGGAGCGCTCTCAGATATCCTCATTTTGGATGATGAGCTGCCCACATCCTGAGCTCTCTTGGGACTTCCCGGCAATGAGGATCCCCCTTGATGCTGATATGCAGGTTAAGCTATCCCGATCTTGGGGATGATGAGTTCCCACCCGACTGAAGCAAGCCTTATGATGAGCCCCAGCTTTGCTGACTGAGTCAAAGTTAACATAATATAGAGCTAGTGTATGCGTGAAGGCGGAAAGGAATCTAGGAATAATTTGCGCGACTTATGGTGATCTTCCTATGAGTGGTCAGGGCTTCAACATAATCGTCCTGATCAAGCAGGTTCCCGATATCGAGAAGGTTAGATTCGATGTTGAGACGGGGAGGATTGATAGAAGCTCGGCGCCTGGCGAGACGAACCCGTTCGACCTACATGCCCTAGAGGCTGGGTTGCAGATTAAGGAGAGGTTTGGGGGCTCTGTTACCGTCATTAGCATGGGGCCAAGGCAGGCTGAGTCATCGCTCAAGGATGCTTTGGCCAGAGGGGCCGATAGGGCGATACTATTGACGGATGCGAGGCTGGCCGGGGCCGACACGATAGCAACCGCGAAGGCCCTCGCCGCCGCCATCAAAAAGCTGGGTAAATTCGACTTGGTGCTCTGCGGCGAGAAGACTGTCGACGGTGATACAGGGCAGGTTGGCCCAGAGGTTGCTGAGCTCCTCGGAATACCCCACGCGGCCTATGTCTGCGAGATCAGGGAGATGACACGAGATAGCATCAGAGTCATTTCCGATATGGGTGATAAGTATCTCTATGAGCTGAAGCTGCCAGCCCTACTAACTGTGACTAGGGAGCTTAACTCGCCTAGGCTCCCGACATTAAAGGATCTCCTAAGAGCCAAGAGGATGCAGGTTGAGATCTGGACCGCCGACCATCTCTCGGAGATGGTCCCAATTGATCAACTCGGCTTCCAGGGATCTAAGACTAGGGTCGTTAAAGTCGTGATACCGAGCACAGAGCATAGGAGGGGGGTGATCCTAAAGGGCGATGACGCGGTTGAGAAGATTGGTGAGATCATTTTGAGGGAGGTGCTTAGTGGATGACTGGAATACTCGTATATGCTGAGGCCAGTGGCCCCGAGATACATCCCATATCATTTGAGCTTCTTGGCAAGGCTAGAGAGCTGGCTGAGAAGCTTGGCCTAGAAGTCTGGAGCGTGGCCCTTGGATATGGGATCTCAGATAAGGCCCTCGAGCTGATATATCATGGCGCTGACAGGGTCTACGTCTATGATGATGAGAGGTTCCGAGACCTAAACGTTGTAGCATACAAGAATGTGCTCGTGGAGCTTGTGAAGGAGATTAAGCCGGAGATCTTCCTCCTTGGCGCGACTCCTTGGGGCCGGACCCTAGCTCCAAGGGTAGCCGCAGCCCTCGACACAGGCCTAACAGCGGACTGCATAGATCTCCAAGTCAGTGAGGATGGCAAGCTCATTCAGATTAGGCCAGCCTTCACCGGGAACATCCTCGCGCATATAGAGACTGTTAGCAAGCCGGTCATGGCCACCATAAGATATAGGGTGATGAGGAAGCTGCCCCGAGACCCGAGTAGAAAGGGGGAGATAATAGCTTGCAAGCTTGAGAAGATAGACTGTGATGGGATAAGATGCTTGGGGAAGGTGTCGGAGAGGAGAATAAACCTCGCTGACGCCGAGATAGTGGTTGCCGGTGGAAGGGGCTTGAAGAAGAAGGATGATCTAGGGCTACTAGAGGAGCTGGCTAGCCTGATCGGCGGGGTTGTCGGGGCGAGCCGGCCGTTAGTCGAGGAGGGCTGGATCTCTAAGGATCACCAAGTCGGCTTTAGCGGGAACGTGGTCAAGCCAAAGCTATACATCGCATGCGGGATATCCGGCTCACCACAGCACTTAGCCGGGATGAGAGACTCAAACATAATCATAGCGATAAACATCGATCCATCAGCACCAATCTTTAGACACGCAGATTATGGTGTAGTCTCTGATCTTTACGATTTCATACCAAAGCTGATAAATTATCTAAAGGAGAGGACTGGAAAATCTGCAGAGATAAAAATGATGTAGGTAGCAATTATAGCCCGGTGAGCAACTACTTTATTTTCTCCAAGATCCTCTTATATGCCTCGAACCTACTCTCCTCTAAGCATTTCATGAGCCCGAGTCTTTCAAGGGTCTCCATCTTCGGGTAACCATTCGGGCTCCATCCTCGATACTCATAATACTCCTTTAGCATTTTATCTAGCTCAACAACCTGGCCTGCAGCTCCACCATCTGATAGAGGCTCCTTAAGCAATCTATCGGGGAGCTTATCATCTTCACCACCCATCCCACATGCTAGGTTAAATAGCCTCTTCAGATTGAAGATTGCTGTCCCTCTTTGATGCAGGTCCTTAGCTGTGGCCTTTCTCCCCGTGGCTAGTGAGTAGACTGAGGCGACATGGCCGGGGGTTATCATGAGGAACTTGCATATGCCTAGAGACTCGATCACTTCATGCCAATCCTGCATTATTGCCACTATCCTACCCTTCCCATCCACGTCAAATCTCCAGACCCTCTCATGTATCCCCAAATCTGTTACCCTCTCGCCCTGCTCTATCCTGAAGACAAGCCCATAGAGGTGATCCGCGCCCCTATTAGATGTCGCATATTGGAGCCCCATGCCCTTAAACGCCCTCGGATCATGCATGGGTATCTCAAGGCCCTTAGAATGCATCGCAAATGACTCCGACCCCTTAACCTCCTTGGACGCCTCTCTTACGCCCCTTGCCAATAGCTCCCCAATACCATCCCTCTTCGCGATCTTCATAATCAATTCTTCAACGAGTTTATGATCACCCCATCCTAGCTTGATTCCATCTAATTTCTCATCGCTTATCAACCCCCTTTCATATGCCTCGATAAGCCATGCTATGACAACACCGGTTGAGATTACATCCATGCCAAGCTTATTACAAAGCTGGTGTAGCTTCGCCACCTTCGCAGGGTCGCTTATCAGGAGAAGGGATCCTAAAGCCCCTATACTCTCGTACTCAATAGCCCTCCCCACGACCCTCTCTCCATCAACCTCACAGTCAACATATCTCCAGCATCCTATTGGGCAGTTAAAGCAGGCCCTATGCCCCCTAACTATCCTCTTTGCCACTTCCTCACCCTCTAGATTACGCACCTCATCCCAAGTTCCCATACTGAAGTTTTTTATCGGCAGATCCCCATACGTATACATAGGCCCGACCTCGGCGGTCGTGCCATAGGTTGAATAGAGCTGCGTGGTCGGGAAAGACATTATAGATGGAAGTATCCTCTTGAGATATTCTCTTAGGCTGGGTAGATTCTCCACCTCGACCTTACCCGAGCCCTTCACAGCTATCGCCTTCAGGTTCTTGGAACCCATTACAGCGCCCATCCCACATCTCCCAGCAGCCCTCGGGCCATCCGGCCTGACATCAAAGAATATTCCCGCGATGCTTACAAGATTCTCGCCAGCTGGGCCTATGACCGCACATCTAACATTCTCGCCAATAAGCTTCTTCAACTCAATATCAGCCTCATATGTGTCTAGGCCCCAAAGCTTACTAGCATCCCCGATCTCTACCTTTCCATCATGGATATAGAGGTATACGGGTTTCTCAGCCCTCCCGGTCACGACTATTCCATCATATCCAGCCCTCTTCAGCTCGGTGCCCCAGAAGCCCCCGGCATGGGCCTCGCCCCAGCCTCGGGTTAACGGAGACTTCGCCGCTACAGTCATACGAGCTCCAGTCGGCATTATCGTCCCGGTTAGAGGTCCAGTCATGAAGACAAGGGCGTTCTCTGGTGAGAGTGGATCCACCGCGGGATCTACCAAGTCGAATATCAGCCTAGCAGCCAGCCCGCTTCCACCGAGGAAGTTCGTGAGATATTCTTCCGGGATCTCCCTGGCCTCCACCCTGCCATCGCTAAGGTTCACGTAGGCTATTTTCCTGCAATAACATTTCATCCTAAATCCCCCAGTACTTCTTGGCAACCTCTATCTCTTCCGGCGGAACTTCCGGCGGCTCCCTCCCCAACGTATAGCATACAAATTCTATGGTAGCTATCGCCTCGAGAAGCTCTACTATCGCCTCCGCCTCTAGCAGGTTTGTTCCAAGCGCGAGGACTCCATGATTCTTCAGTATTATCGCGCGGGCACCCCTCGATGCGGCCTGAGCAACGGCCTCGGCCAACTGAGTGGTTCCAGGAAACTTGAACTCGATCTCCTCAATTCTCCTAAGCAGTAGAACCGCCTCATCCGTTATAGTTGTCTTAATCTTCTTGCCAGCGAGAGTTAGTCCCAAGACCATGGGGTTGTGAGCATGCACCACGGCATTAACATCTGGTCTAACCTTGTAGACCGCCGC
>CAZWXN010000028.1:9676-14294 GCA_964637915.1 uncultured Nitrososphaeria archaeon
GGTTGCTGGCGTGATAGTCACTACTTGGGGGGCTGATGGCGTATTCGTTGATGAGAAGGGCAATCCAACCTATCCAGCGATATCATGGCAATGTCCCAGAACTAGGGAGGTTATGGATTATGTTCGGGAGCTGATCGACCCGTGGGAGGTCTTCAGGATAACGGGCTATCAGTTTATATCATTTAACACAATTTTTAAGTGGATCTGGATTAGGAAGAATGCTCCGGATGCAATAAAGAGGGCTAAAGCATTTCTCATGATTCCCCACTACATATCATATAAGCTCACGGGAGAGTTTCATGTTGAGCCGACTGATGCCTCGACAACCATGGCCATGGACTTGGCTAAGAGGGACTGGTCGGATGAGATGCTATCAATAGCGGGGGTTGATCGAGCATTATTTCCGGAGTGGAGGGAGCCTGGAGATTATGCGGGCTATGTAACCGAGCAGGCGAGTAGGGAGACGGGCTTGAAAAAGGGCCTCCCAGTAATAGTCGGCGGCCATGACACGCAATTCGCTATCTTCGCGGCAGGTGCTCGGAGGGATGAGGCCGTCCTCTCGAGCGGGACGTGGGAGATACTTTCATTCAGATCTGAGGAATACATCGCAAGTAGAGACGCTTATGAACATGGCGTCGTGGTCGAGCTCGATGTCGAGAGAAATAGATGGAACCCACAATTCCTGATGATAGCATCAGGTGTTTTAGAGTGGCTTAGTAGGATAGCATACCCCGAATGTGAGAAAAGATATGAGCTGATGGTTGAGGAGGCGTCGCAGATTCCCCCCGGATCAGAGGGCGTGTTCTTTCTCCCGAGCTTCTTCCCCGGCTCCGGCCCCACCGGAAAATACAATGTTCCAGGGGTGATCGTGGGGCTAACATTATCGATCACTAGAGCGCATCTGTATAGGGCCGCTCTAGAGGGGCTCTCATACCAACTGAGGCTGGCACTAGAGCTTCTGGAAAGATCGTTCAACCTTAGATTCTCGGCGATACGTGTAGTTGGAGGCGGATCGAGAAACGAGCTATGGAACATAATCCGGGCAAACATCACCGGGAGAAGAATAATCACGAGCAGATTCGCTGAGACAACAGCTTTGGGTGCGGCGATAGTGGCCTTTAAGGGCATAGGATTATTCAGAACCTTCGAGGAAGCAAGAGAAAACTTGGATTACGGTCTAAAAGTAGTTGAGCCCGAAAAGGACCGAGCCGTATACGAGGAATGCTATGAGCGATATCTCCAGCTATATCAAAACCTCTCAACACTTTTCAAACAAAAATAATTGAGGGCGGAATCTAACTGGAAGCATGTCTAAAAATTATGCTTAGGATAGCTGGTGAAGCGCGTCAAAACGCCAGATTTATATCATCTTGCTTGCCTTTATCTAGGCTGATAGGATGAGTGAGGTAGTGAGGCGGGAGATTATAGAGGAGCTCAAATCAATTGTAGGGAATGAATGGGTTATATCTGCTAGGGAAGCTATTGAGGGATACTTGTACGATGAGACCCCCATACCTATTAGGCCTGAGGCATGTGGTGATGTTGTTGTGGTTAAGCCTGGCAGCTCTGAGGAGGTGTCGAGAATACTTCAGCTCGCGAATAGGTATCTGATTCCGGTGTTTCCTAGGGGTGGTGGGACGGGTCTTGCCGGGGCATGCATCCCAACTATTAGCGGGATAATTTTGTCACTTGAGCGGATGAATAAGATAGTCGTTGATGTTGATAATTTGATGGCTGAGGCCGAGGCTGGGGCGACGCTTAAGGACCTTATCGAGGCAGCGGATAGGGCGGGCTTATCCTTCCCGCTTCATCCAGGTGATGAGGGTGCCCAGATCGGCGGATTAATAGCGTGTAACGCTGGCGGTGCTAGGGCGATTAAAACCGGGATAATGAGGAACTGCGTCAAGGGGATTGAGGTTGTCCTGCCGACGGGCGAGATAATTAGGCTGGGTGGAAAGGTTCTGAAGAATAATGTCGGCTATGACTTAATGCACTTGATTATTGGCAGTGAAGGGACGCTGGGGGTGATAACCAAAGCTTGGATAAGGCTTCAGCCTAGGGATGTTGCCTCCGCCACAATAGTCATCCCATTTGAGGGGAGGGAGCAGGCTCTGGGAATGGTTCCAAAGATATTCAAGGAGGGGATAGTACCCCTGGCCGTGGAGTATGTTGAGAGGAATCTCGTCGAGATGGTTGCCAAGAGCCTTGGGCTTAAATGGCCATGCACCTCGGCGGAATACCAGCTGATCGTTATCCTATCTGAGACCTCTGAGGACGCGCTTCTCGGTGCTCTAGAAAGGCTTCTCAACCTCTGTGAAAAGTCTGGTGCCCTTGAGCCGGTGGTAGCGGAGACGAGGAAGGAGCAGGATGAGATCCTGAAGATTAGGAGCGAGATCTATTCCACCCTCAAGCCTAACATGGTTGATATACTGGATGCAACAGTCCCTCCCGCTAGATTGATAGACTTGATAGAGACGGTGAATGACCTTGAGAGGAAATATGGCGTCTACATGCCTGTTTATGGACATGCTGGGGATGGGAATCTACACGTGCATCTAATGAAGTGGGATGGATGGACTGAGGAGAAATATGACGAGCTTAGGAGAATAATTTACGCTAGGGCCCTCGAGCTCGGGGGGACGATAACCGGGGAGCATGGCATAGGGTATGTTAGGAGAAAATATGTTGAGATGGTGCTAGATAGAAAATCAATCGAACTCATGAGAGAAATTAAGAGGATCTTTGACCCAAATAATGTATTGAACCCCGATAAAGTTCTGCCATAAGTAATGATTGTTTCACGTGCTTGAACTTTTCCCTATGAGGTCATCGAATTCTTTAAGCGCCTCCTCAAGGTATTCTCTTGAGATCCTTCCAAGCGGGGTCGGTGTCTCGATTATTCTCCTCGGTATTCTTAGACTGCTTGCCCTGAAGCCCTCCTCCCACTTCAGCCTCTGCTTCTCGAAGTATATCTCCCTACCAAGCCTCTTGAGATCTTCTGGAGAGTAATCGTAGCCGAGGCTTCTCAATGCCTCAGAGACGAGGTTCTCGTCATAGACTCCCCTCGCGAAGAGGCATAATACAAGGGATGTGAGGATCTGCCTCCAAGCCTCTTCCTCGATGATCCTCTGAGCCGCTTCTCGTGGACTGGGCAGCTCCTCAGCCGAGGAGAATATTTTCTGGTCTAGGGAATATGCGCCGGAGTCTAGGTGCGAGTGTCTGAACCCTATTGCGAGGGAGATGAAGAATAGTGGGCCGGTCAGGTATCCGGCTGGTTCAACCCTGTTAAAGGCCATGGCGAAGTCTTCTCCACCATATCTTCTAGCCGCCTCCTCGACGCCCATCGCGAGAACCTTATAGAACTCGTTTGGCTGCCTCACAATATTCTCTATGGCCGCCAAGTAGCCCCTCCAATCACCCCATCTGAGATCCACAAGCGTCTCGAATTTCGTGATTAGGCCGCGCTCGAGGGCCTCCGTCGCCCATGCTAGGACGACTCCGGTGGAGATCGCGTCAAGACCCCAGTCCTCCACCGCTTTAAAGAGCTTGAGAAGGCCGAATCTATCCCTGACCCCGAGGTTCGTGCCGAGAGCATAGATGGGCTCATAGTCATATGAGATGAACTCGGTCTTATACATGAACCTCTCATCCTCATATTCCTCTCTTATGGCCGCAAGGTGTATGCAGGCGACGGGGCATGCTGAGCAGGCGACTCTGCGCGCGAGCACGTTCTCGACCAGGGCCTCACCACTAATCTCCTCAGCCCCATCAAATCTGCCCGAGCTGAAGTTCTTCGTGGGCAGGGCTCCTATCGCGTTGAGAACAAGCACGTTCTCTGCTGTTCCGAGGTCATGGTATTTCTTGGTCTTTGGGCCCTTGGTGAGATCATAGATCCTCTGATAGATATCCCGATAGCGCCTCATGTCCGGGAACCTGTGGACCTTTTCCGGGGCTACGACTATGGCTTTGAGCTTCTTGGAGCCGAAGACGGCGCCGAGTCCCATCCTTCCGAAGTGGCGGAAAGTCTCAACCATGACCATGGCATATCTTACCAGCTTCTCTCCAGCCCCACCTATCCTGAGAATACTCCTCATCCCGGCTCCTGGGGTAGTCTCTCTGAGAATTCTCCCAACGGTCTCGGCGCTTCTAACGCCCCAGAGAGCGCTTGCATCTTTAAACCTCACTCGATCATGTTCTATCACGAGATATACTGGCCTCTCGCTCACACTTCTTATCACGATCGCGCCATATCCTGCGAACCTTATCGCTAAAGCCGATCTCCCGCCCGCATGAGATTCCGCGAAATAGCCGTTTAAAGGAGACTTGAAGGCTGCAACAGTCTTTGATGCCATCGGAAATACTCCCGTTAATGGGCCGACGGCGAATATTATCGCGTTCTCCGGGCCCAGCGGGTCGGCGCCCCTCGGAACCTCCTCCTTATAGAGCTGGGCCGCCACGCCTATTCCGCCAAGCCATCTACTGAAGAGGTCTTCACGATCCTCAATCCAATACCTCTTCCTAGCCAAGTCCACGTAAAGCACTCTTGAAAGCGTCCTCACCCAGTGGCTCATACAGCCTCCACCTCTTGGAGCATTATCACCTTATGGGGGCAGAACTG
>CAZWXN010000029.1:0-13799 GCA_964637915.1 uncultured Nitrososphaeria archaeon
CGCCGGCGGGTGGATTCGAACCACCGACCCCCGGGTTAACAGCCCGGCGCTCCACCAGCTGAGCTACGCCGGCTTCAATCCTATCTTTTAGAGCTCTTTTCTATTTATCTCTATTTCGGCCCCCCGGTGTTCCTGGGGGTAGGTTTTGGGGGGTGGCCATCTTTGAGGTGATGGATTGCTTAAGCCTGGGTTTGGGGTTAGAGATGCTGCTTGATCCAGTTTAGTATCTCCATTAATGTTATAGTCTTCAAAGACGTGGCCGCCATGCTCAATCTCTATGAACTTTTTCTCCGCTTTTGGCCTCTCAAAGAACCTTTTAGCCTGGCTGATTGGGATGACCGCGTCGTAGATTGCGTGGATTATGAGTGTGGGGCTTTTATGAGCTCGGCCAAGCCCATTACCGTGAATTTCATCATTCCCATTGCATAGTTAATTTTCATCCTGTATAGGCGGGGTGATGGTGAGCCCGGTGGGCCCATGTACATGTAGTCGCCCTCAATCCTCCATTGAGACAGTATTGAGGTGAGTTCGGGCCAGTCTAGGGCGGGGGATAATAGTGTAAGTGCTGCTATATCGTCGCGATTCGCGGCCAGGTTTACTGCCACCCGCCCCCCATGCTCAGCCCGATGATCGCGAAACGCGAGTTATCAATACATGTGAGGCTCTTCAGGAAGTCGGCTGCGTTTTGGGCATCTTCAATGGCATATGATATGCGATATTCCTCGAAAGATAGTGGGGGTCGCCGTGGCAGCGGAAATTGAATCGTAAAGCCGCGTAGCCTGCGGCGCAGAGAACTCTGGCCATATCGGTGTACATTCTCCCCGCCTCGATCTTATTGCCCGTGAAGCCATGCAAGAATAATACAGGCTTTGGCTTAGTAGCCCCTATGGGGAGATGGAGGACGCCGGCCAGCTCGAGGCCGGCGCTCGGTATTCTGACAAACTCCTCTCTACAATTCATTGCGAAACTCCCGACACCCCCAGAAAATAATGTTTTCACATACGATCCATGCGGCGGAAAGGGGAATAAGATATGAGGGGTGATCTTGGACGCTTATAGCGTGCAGTCTTATTTTCTACGACTTTTTGTTTTCGGAGCTTTATATTTTGGGTTTTTTCGGGTTTTTGGGCGGTGGGCGTGTTTGGATGCGGCTTTGGTGAGGAGGCTTGTCGAGGTTGTTGGCGGGGATTGGGTTCTCGTTGGTGAGGGTGTGTCCGGCTACTTGTATGATGAGACTCCTGTTCCCGTTAGGCCCATGGCTTCTGGGGATGTTGTTGTGGTTAAGCCGGGGAGCGCCTTAGAGGTTTCCAAGATACTTTTGATTGCTAACGAGTTTGGGGTTCCAGTGTTTCCTAGGGGTGGTGGTACCGGGCTTGTTGGTGGATGCATCCCGACTAGGAGCGGTATAATAGTTTCTCTTGAGCGGATGAATAGGATTAGCGTTGATCGGGATAATCTCTTCGCCGAGGCCGAGGCTGGGGCGACGCTTGGAGACCTGATAAGGGCCGCGGAGTCCGCTGGGTTATTCTTCCCGCCCCATCCTGGTGATGAGGGTGCTCAGATCGGCGGCCTCATCGCCTGTAATGCTGGAGGTGTTAGGGCTGTTAAGACCGGCGTCATGAGGAATTATGTTAGGGGGCTCGAGGTTGTTCTGCCGACTGGGGAGATCATCACGCTCGGGGGCAAGATCATGAAGAATAATACGGGCTATGACTTGATGCAGCTGATTATTGGGAGTGAGGGGACTCTTGGGATAATTACTAGGGCTTGGATAAGGCTTGCCCCGAGGCCCGCCGCCTCGGCCACGATAATAATCCCGTTCGATGAGAGGAGGAGGGCGTTCGAGATCGTCCCGAGGATCTTTCAGGCCGGTATCCTACCCCTCGCGATAGAGTATTTTGAGAAGTCGGTCATGGATCTCGCCGCCGCCGAGATCGGGGAGAGGTGGCCATGTGATGGCGGCGAATACCAGCTCATGATAATCTTGGCCGAGCAGTCGGAGGAGGCCCTCCTTAAAGCATGCGAGATTCTTCTCGATTTATGTGAGGAGGCTGGGTCGCGTGAGCCAATGCTTGCGGAGAGCAGGAGGGAGCAGGACCTCATACTGAGGATTAGGAGCGAGCTCTATCCCGTCTTGAAGAGGAGCATGTATGATACTCTTGATGTTACCCTGCCGCCTGCATCCATGGCTGGATTCCTCGATGAGCTTGATAAGATCGCGGGGAGATATGGCGTCGAGCTTCCGGCGATAGGCCATGCAGGCGATGGAAACCTCCACATCTGGATTAATGTTAGGGAGGGCTGGAGGCCGGAGGATTATGAGAGGATTAAGGAGCAGGTTTATGATAAGGTCGTGGAGCTTGGTGGAGTGATCACGGGAGAGCATGGCATAGGATATGTTAAGAGGAGGGATCTGCAGAGATATGCTGATCCCAAGGTCCTCGAGCTCATGAGGGCGGTAAAGAGGATCTTCGACCCGAATAACATATTGAACCCCGATAAGATCTTCCTCTAGGCCGAGGGGCCGGGGATGGGGATAACATTCATCCTCTATACGACTGGGAGATGTAATCTTCAATGCAGGTATTGTGGTGGGAGCTTTGATCCTGTGAAGGTTCCATGGCGCGCCGAGTACGATCTGAGGCTTCTCGAGGATCTTGTGAGAGGCGGTGATGTTATAGCGTATTATGGGGGTGAGCCCCTCCTGAATCTCAGGTTCATCGAGGATGTTGTGGGGAGGTTCGGGGATTGCCGTCATGTTATCCAGACGAATGGCCTCCTTCTCGATAGGATTCCACGATGGTTGCTTGAGAGGCTTGACGCGATACTTGTCTCTCTAGATGGTGATCGGTGGATAACGGATCGCTGGAGAGGGCATGGGGTCTATGATACGGTTGTTGGCGGCGTTAAGCGGCTGAGGGAGATGGGCTTCACGGGAGACATTATTGCTAGGATGGTGGTCACATTCGAGTCCGATATCTACCGCGATGTTGCCCATCTTCTCGGGCTCGGGCTCTTCGACCACGTCCACTGGCAGCTTAGCATGATCTGGCTCGATAGGGGGCTTTGGGGAGACTTATGGGGCTGGATCGAGTCACCATACAAGACGGGTCTTGAGAGGCTTATGGAGCTCTGGGTCTCGGAGCTAAGACGCGGGAGAATAATCGGGATAGCGCCATTCCAAGGGGTACTGAAGAGGATTCTTGAGGGCGGGCCGATTCCTCCATGCGGGTCGGGCGAGGACTCATTCACGGTGCTTACTGATGGTAGGGTAATCTCATGCCCGATTGCTGTTCAGGAGGATTGGGCGTGGGTGGGCTTGCTCGGCACTGTTTCTAGGTGTGAGCTTGAGAGCCGGCGGAATGATATAGGCGAGCCTTGCAGGTCATGCGAGCTACTCCCGATATGTGGCGTGAGATGTCTCTATACTCATCGGGAGAGGCTTTGGGGGGATGAGGGCGTTGAGGCTATCTGCGCCTGCTCGCGCCACATAATAGAGCTCGTTAAGAAGAATCTCGTGAGGATAGAGGAGGCCGCAAAGATAAGCGGGCTGAGGATGGAAGACCTGCTCTATCCCAAATACAATAACACCGTTGAGATTATGCCATAGCCCGTGATATTATCAGTGTGAGCTGAGATCATCATCGCATCAGATACTGCAGCTCTCATCATACTCGAGGTTAAGCTTGTATCTGGCCTCAGAAAAACCTTGCGCGTCTACTCCTTCGGGCTTCTCGGCAGCGCTGTCGCCCCAGTCCTCGCGAGCTCCTTTATCCCAAAGCTCCTCATCAGCTCTATGAAGGCATCGATCTTCTGCGGGGTCCCGGTCACCTCTACTATCGCGGCATCTGGCGAGAGGTCCACGATCCTTCCCCTGAATGCCCTGACATAGTAGTCTAGATCTGCTCTAGCCGCTGGGTCCGGGACATGAACCTTCACGAGGGCCATCTCCCTTATCACGGTATTATCCGGGTCGAGCCTCGAAACCTTAAGGACGTCCACGAGCTTTCTAAGCTGCTTTATCACCTGCTCGACCGTCGGCTCGTCCCCATAGAGGGTTATCGTCATCCGTGAGATGTTCGCGTTCTCAGTCGGGCCCACGGAGATGCTCTCTATGTTGAAGTTCCTCCTCCTTATGAGCCAGGCCACCCTAAAGAGGACTCCCGGCTTATTCTCAACTATGAATGAGATGACGTGGAGGGGCCTTTTCACGCGCCTAGCTTCCACCCCTCCTCACCTCCCTTAAATCAATTATTGTCTCTGCCAGCGACTTCCCCGGCGGGGCGAATGGTAGGACGGGCTCATCCGGGTTTATCCAGACATCTATTACCGTCGTCCTATCGCTGCTTATCGCCTCCTTGAACGCCTTCGAGAACTCCTCTAAGGACTGGGGCCTAGCCGCGTTAGCACCATATGCCTCCGCCAGCTTGACAAAGTCCGGTATGCCGCGCTTCAGGCAGGTCGCGCAATACTTTCTCCCGTAGAATAGGTCTTGCCAGTACTTCACCATGCCGAGCCAGCCATCATTAAGTATCACGGCGATTATTGGAATGTTCTCAGCGATTGAGGTTGCAAGCTCCCTCTCAGTCATGAGGAAGCTTCCATCGCCATCAATATCCACGACAATTGAGTTCGGCTTGGCAACCTTAGCGCCCAGAGCTGCTGGAAGGCCAAAGCCCATCGTCCCTAGGCCGCCGGATGTTATGAAAGTCCTCGGATGATATACCTCAAGGTAGAGCGATGCCCACATCTGGTTTCTACCAACCCCGGTCGTCACGATTCCATCAGCAGGTAGTAGCCTTCTAATCTCCCTTATCAAATTCTTGGGCGATAGCTCGTCCGCCGAGTCCTGTCTAGTTTTCTCAAGGCTCTCCTTAACCTCCTTCACCCTCTGAAGCCATATCGAGGAATCCCTCTTCCTCACAAGCTCCTTCGCGGCCTCGTAGATGGCCTTGAGCGCATGCTTCGCGTCAGCGACTATCGGTATATCGGGCCTAATGTTCTTCCCGATCTCAGCGGCATCTATATCCACGTGGATCAACGTGGCATCCCTCGCGAATGTGTCGAATCTGCCTGTTGACCGGTCGCTGAACCTCGTGCCGACCGCGAGGATTACATCCGCCTCCATTATCAGCTTGTTCGCGGCCGCTGAGCCATGCATGCCTATCCTGCCTATGTATAGCGGGTGGTTCTCCGGAAATGCCCCCTTACCCATCAACGTGACCGTCACGGGGATCATGAGGAGCTCTGCCAGCGCCCTGAGTTCCTCCGAGGCATTCGAGATTATGACTCCGCCTCCAGCGAGTATCATGGGCCTCTCGGCATTTAAAAGGATCTCGGCGGCCCGCTTAACCTGGAGGGGGTGAGGCTCCTTAACCACCTTGTTTAAGTGTGGTGAGATCTTTGCATCGAAATCCATCTCGGCCTCCTCCCTCTGCACGTCAACCGGGAAGTCTATCAGCACGGGCGCCGGCCTTCCCTCCACGGCCAGGTGGAATGCCTCTTTCACCACTCTTGGAACCTCTTCAGCGCTCCGGATCTGGTAAGAGTATTTCGTGATCGGCGTTGTTATCCCGATTATGTCAGCCTCCTGGAAGGCGTCCCTCCCGATCATGTGCCTCGCGACCTGTCCCGTTATCGCGACTATGGGTGAAGAGTCCATGTAGGCTGTCGCTATCCCGGTTACGAGGTTTGTTGCGCCCGGCCCGGATGTGGCCATGCATACCCCAACCCTGCCACTAGCCCTAGCATAGCCATCAGCAGCATGTGCCGCGCACTGCTCATGCCTCACCAAGATATGCCTTATACTGGAGCCATAGAGGGCGTCATAAACCGGGAGGATCGCGCCTCCCGGAATCCCAAATATCACCTCAACCCTCTCATCCTCCAGCGACTTGACTAGAGCCTTAGCGCCGCTCAGTCTCATCTTCTTAGGGCTTGAGAATGAGATCTCCTAAATTAATCTTGACCACCCCGGCTGCCCACATCTTATTGAATGGGGGTGGCGCCCACACGTATAACTCTTAAGTAAGCGGAGCTTGAGGCTAATGGGCTCAGACATGAGAAGCGACTTGATTAAGCGTGGTCTTGAGAGAGCTCCTCATAGGGCTCTGCTATACTCTCTAGGGCTTAGCCGCGATGATTTCGATAAGCCATTCATCGGAGTTGTTAATAGCTATTCGAGCATGGTTCCGGGCCATGTTCACCTGAGGATGATCGCGGACGCCGTCATCCAGGGCGTTAGGGAGGCTGGAGGGGTGCCATTCGAGTTCAATACGATAGTCGTCTGCGATGGCATTGCGATGGATCATGAGGGCATGAAATACTCCCTCCCATCTAGGGAGCTTATAGCCGACTCTGTCGAGACGATAGCTAGGGCACATGCTCTTGACGGCTTGGTCCTGATACCGAATTGTGATAAGGTTACGCCGGGCATGCTCATGGCCGCTGCGAGGCTCAACCTACCAACGATAGTGATGACTGGTGGGCCGATGCTCTGCGGCTGGTTCCGCGGGAGGAGGGTCGCCTTCTCCCATGTCTATGAGGGTATTGGGAGGGTTAAGGCTGGAGAGTTGAGCGAGGAGGAGCTTGAGATGCTGGCTATGGCCGCCTGCCCAACCCCGGGCTCCTGTAATGGCCTCTACACGGCGAATACCATGGCTTGTATAGTTGAGGCACTTGGCCTCTCACTACCGGGCTCAGCGACGCCGCCGGCGACGAGCTCTAGGAGGATAGCGCTCGCCCGCGAGGCTGGGAGGAGGGTAGTTGGGCTCGTTAGGGAGAACTTAACCGCGCTCAAGATCCTGACTAGAAAGGCTTTCGAGAACGCGATAAGGGTTGATCTTGCGCTTGGGGGCTCTACGAACACGGTCCTCCATCTCATGGCGGTTGCTAGGGAGGCTGGCGTAGACTTGGAGCTCGAGGACTTTGATAGGCTTAGCAGGGAGACACCGCAGATAGCAGAGCTCATCCCAAGTGGTCCCCATGGCATGGATGATTTCGATAGGGCTGGGGGCGTGCCAGCAGTCATGAAGACCCTTGAGCCGCTACTTCACCTTGACGCCCTCACCGTCACGGGGAAAACGGTCGGAGAGAACATCGCCGATGCGAGGAGGCTTGATGAGGAGGTTATCAGGCCTCTTGATAGGCCGATTAGGCCCACTGGCGGGATCGCGATCCTGAGAGGGAGCTTGGCGCCGAGGGGCGCTGTCCTCAAGACGGCTGGAGTGCCATCGAGCATGATGAGGTTCCGGGGCAGGGCTAGGGTCTTCGAGTCTGGCGAGGAGGCTGCTGACGCCCTCCTAAGTGGAAGAGTACGAGAGGGTGAAGTGGTTGTGATAAGGTATGAGGGGCCGAGGGGCGGGCCTGGGATGAGGGAGATGCTTGCTCCAACCGCTGCTCTCGTGGGCATGGGGCTCATGGAGAAGGTTGCGCTGGTGACGGATGGGAGGTTCTCGGGCGCAACGCATGGCCTCTGCGTGGGCCATGTCTCGCCGGAGGCGGCTGAGGGCGGCCCGATAGCGGTTGTCGAGGATGGAGACTCGATCTCGATCGATGTCGAGGCGAGGCTCCTGAATCTCGAGATCCCGGGGGATGAGCTTAGGCGGAGGCTGGAGTCTTGGAGCCCACCGAAGCCTAGGGCTGAGAGGGGCTGGCTTCTAAGATATTCTCTTAGCGTATCCTCGGCTGATACTGGCGCATTTCTTGGGCCGTCCTCGAAGCGCTAGGGGATAATAGCTGCTGATTTGTCTTGAGTGGGCTGGGATGAGTGGCGAGGAGATTGAGCTAACCGGATACCTTATCTCAATAAGGCCTAGGACTAGGATGGGGCTTATCGAGTATGAGCTCAAGATCATGAGCTCCGGCGGCGAGTTCCTTACAGCATATACACTGAATCCTCCAAGCTTCTTAAGCCCCGCGATCCAAGTCTGGGCTAGGATTGTTCTCAGCAGGCAGAGGGGTATTCCCAGGTGGATCGTCGCCGAGATGAGGCTTATCGGCGAGCCGGGGGCCATCGAGGTTGCTCAAGCAGTCATAGAGGATGTTTCCAGGGGCATTTACCCGATAGTGAGCGGCAGGATGGGTGGGAGGGCGTTCAGCGTGCCAGTGGATGAGGAGCTTCTCTCGAAGATCCCATCCCAGCTCCCATGCACACTATACTGCGTCTTCGTGAAGAGGGGGCCGGAGCTGAGGCTCGTCGAGGTGTTGAGCGAGAGGGAGTATGAGCTCTTCAAGAAGGCCTTGGAGCTGGTCTTGGAGATCGAGAGGGAGGCGGCTGATGCGGATGAGAAGGTCCATAGATACTTGGTGGAGGCCTCGACCCCCATCGCTACCTGAATAGCCTCCTGAAATTGAACTCGATGGCCTCCTCCACGTCCTCAACTGTCATCCCTTTCACCTCCGCGATTAGCTTGATCAAGTCAGCGACCATGTCCGGTCTGAGGCTCAAGCCCCTATACTCATAGGGGCCATCGCTCTCCGTCAATATCATGTCTATGGGCGCCTCCTCAATCACCTCCCTATGCTTCGGCTGTATCCTAGCCGCTGGGTTTATCGTAATCATGTAGCCGCTCTCCCGGATCTCCTCAAGCATCTCAAGCGGGCCATTATACCAGTGGATTATCGCGGACTCGACATCCATCCTCCTAAGAACCTCGAGAACCTCTCTCCAAGCATCCCTCGCATGAATATTCATCGGCAGATCATATTCTGCCGAGAGCTTGCAGAAGATCTTGAAGATCTCCACTTGCTTCTCCCGGTTCCGCCGCCTCCCATCCAAGCCAACCTCGCCTATCCCCTTCACATCATCCCTCCTCTCGATTAACGCAACTACGTCATCTATCTCCTGCCGCGTTATCTCCTCCAAGCTCCATGGATGAACCCCGATGAACGGCATAATGTTCTCGAACTTCTCGATGAGGCTCAGGGTCTTCAGGCTGCTCTCCAGATCCTCAGAGACCGCGATCACGATCATTCTATCCTCGATGCGCCTGAGAACCTCCTCGTCCAGCGCATGGGCATGGCAATGGGCGTCGATAAGCATACCGCCTTCACAAGATATCTTCTATGCGGGTCATCTTAAGGCTAATGTTAAATCTTGGCGGCGCTAGTCTGCATGAGATGAGGACGTTCCTCAAGGAACTTTCCATAAGGACTGGTGGCAGGGTCGAGTTCAGGGATATCACGCGGGAGGTTGAGGAGGCTGTTAGGGAGAGCGGGATCAAGAGCGGTGTCGCGATAATATTCACGCCGCACACGACGACAGGCATATTCATGAATGAGGATGAGGGCGGGCTGATGAGGGATCTCGAGAGGGTCTTGGAAAGGCTCATCCCGGATAGAGGAGGATACATGCATGATGAAGTGGACTATAACGCGTATGCCCACCTAAGATCCATAATCTTGGGGACATCGCTCGCGGTGCCGGTCGAGGGTGGGAGGCTAATGCTCGGGACCTGGCAGAGCATATTCCTCGCGGAGTTCGATGGGCCAAGGAGCAGGAGGGTCTATGTCAGGGTCATGGGATCTGATTAGAACCCGATACGCACTCTTCTCAGCATGGGCCTGTAGAGGAGCGTGATGACCAGCCCCGCGATGAATCCGCCGAGATGGGCTGCATAGGCCACCTGCGAGAAGGGCATTAAAAAGGCGTAAAAGACCTGGAGCAGGGCCATTACGAGTATTGCGACTATGGCTGGGGCAACGACCGGGAACCACATGAAGAACATGACCCTCCTCAGCGGGAAGAGGACGGCGTAAGCCGCCATGACGCCGAAGATCGCGCCCGAGGCCCCGATCGATGGCGTGAGTAGGAGCTGCTTAGCCGGGTAGAATGTCAGGATAAAATATGCGTGAGCATAGTCAGCCGCGATGCCGCTGGCGAAATAGAGGATGAGATACTTCAACCTCCCGAGAACCCTCTCTACATCCGGGCCGAATATGAGGAGGGCGAACATGTTCAGGAATAGGTGAATAAGATCTCCATGGAGAAACATGGATGTTATCAGCCTATACGGCTCCCTCCCCAACATCGTGAGAAGGGGTATCGCGGAGAAGCTAAGGATAATCTCGTTGAAGAGGCGGGGGTTTGTCAGCTGGATCGCGAATGTGGCCAAGCCTATGACCGTGTTCACGCCAATTATAATCCACGTGGCCCTAGCGCTCGGCGTGCTGATTACGTAACCCTCCATTACATAACGCCCCTAGGCTCACGGCTATTAACATTTCCCCCTCCGATGAATGCGAGTGGGCTCTCGGGCTTCATTATCTCCCTCAGCAGGATCGTCGCATATGATCCTGGTGGGAGCTCCATGCTCAGCTTTATTGAGCCGTCATCCAGCTCTGATATCCTGCAACTCCATCTCGTGACCTTTATTGGGCGGAGTGAGCCCCTCGTCGAGGCCTCCGGGCATATTTTCAGCCGGAATGCATTCGGCTCCAAGCCCATCTCATCTAGGATGCCGAGAAGTATCTCACCCTTCCTGCTTCTCGGTATTGGGGAGAGGTATCCCGGCACCGGTAACACGACCGCTAGCTTTCCACGCGCTATGAGCCTCTCGACCTGCTGTATATTCGCATCCGAGACCATTATCGGCCTGCCCGGCTCCGGCCTCCCAAAAGCATCAAGCCTCACAACGAGATCACCAGCCTCGACTACACCCAGGAGATCCTCCGCGATCACCCTAGATAGGGCCCTGTTGAATATCAGGGCTGAGACCGACTCGACGAGAAGCCTCCTAAGCCTGAGTGGAATTGATCTCAGGGCGCCGAGATAGTCTCCAGGCCTTCTCGCTAGATGTCTTAGGATCGCCCGCTCATATCTCAGGGTCTTCGGGAAGTATTCAAGCGCCCTCGCCGGGTCGAAGTCCTCGAGAAACCTCATCCTCGCCATCCTGTTCTCGCTGCTCTCGAGCGGGGAGTATTCGGCGAGGAAAGCCTTGACAGCCTCCTCGATCCTCCCCTCGATCATCAGCCTCCCAACGATGGGCGTTATCGGCCTCGAGATGCCAAATCGCTGATGGCCGTAGAAGTTGGGGACACCCCTGAGCCTAAGCTCCTCCAAGATCCTCTGAGCAGCCTCAGCCCCATTACTCGGCCCCCGGATCACGATCTCAAACATGTTTCTCGCAAGCTTCTCGGAGCTTATTCTCCAGCCCACATGCATTATCGGGAGAACTCTTATCACGCCTCCAACCTCGACTCCTTCCGGCCTCATACTCCATCCTGGAAGCGTTATGAACTGCCAGCTCACGCTCACCTTATCCTTGATACCGCATACGCCGATCTGCGCCGGCCTTATACCAAGCTTTTTCGCGAGGATCGTGCAGGCCCTTATCGTATCCACACCCCTCTTCCACATCACCGCGAGCAGCTGATCTCCAAACCCTTCCCTCACACTCCTCCAAGACTCGTACACAAATCTCGCGTCAAGCCCGTCCACAAGCTGCTCCCATGTCTGGAAATCCTCCGGGGATGATTTTATGACGCCGCCCACCCCGCCGCCCCGCGTCAAATAACACTCTATACCGATGAACTTCTCAACCGACTCTGGCGTCAGGCTTGCGAGAACTCCCGACATCATCCACTCACGGGAGAAAATCTTGCCCCCGAGAGATTAAAGGAGCTTAAGCCTTCCCGTCAGCTTGTCGAGGATCTCGGATGGCGCCGGCCCAATCCCGCACGCGGTTAATGTTCCCGGCGGGATCTCCGTCAGCCCAGCATCCTCTATCAAGCTCGCCGGAAGCCCCATCCTCCTCGCCTCCTCATAGAATCTCCTAAGCTCATCCTCGCTCTCAACTCTCAAAACCACCTTCTTCTGGCCCTCGGATAGCCATGCCTCAAGCCAATCGGGTCTAAGCCTCCTACACTCCTCAGCCGCCGAGACAGCTGCATGAGCAGCTTGAGCCGCTATCTTCCCCCTACTCATCCTCAGATCAGCCCTCACAAGTATTGCCTGCTTATACCTGAACTCTCTCAACATTATTTCCATTCGAGAGGATGGCTCAATAATCTTTCTGTGCTATTGTCCTGAGCCTCTCAACGCCTCCTATCCTCTTGATGTATTCGGCGACGCTGCGCGGCACGAGGCTCTCCCAGTCACCTCCCTTTAGCATAAGCTCCCTTATCCTCGTCCCCATCTCTAGATCCCTCTGATAGAGGTTTACGGGCTTCACCTCATAGCCCACCTCCTCGAAGAGCCTCCTAACAAGCGGGTTATTCGTGTAGACTACGTGGAAGCTTGGGCAGAAGGACTTGACCCTCGCAACCCAGACCGAGTGCTCGCCAACATCGGGGACCGGGATTATGTAGACGCGTGCTAGGTCTATGTTCTCCTCTGCTAGAGCTTGGCGGATCATCTCAACCCGTTCACCAGCCGTGAACGGGTTCTCAAGCGTATGACTATACTGCGCGCTCCCCACAACTATCACGAGCTCATCACATTCGGCTAGGGCTGTCTTGATAGCGTGGACATGGCCCAGATGCGGCGGCTGAAACCTGCCGACGAAAAGCCCCCTCCTCAAGCCCCTACTCAGCCTCCAGCCTTTATATCACAACTCCACATGGCCCGCGGCTTGAGCATCTTTAAAGTATTGCCTTAGCCGGGCCTCACATAGCCTATCCCCGTGATTCTTATGGTTGCAGGTTCTCCAAGCCTTCCATCAATCTCGGCGCTTATGCCGGCCATAATCTTGCATAGGTCTATGCTTGTTGTCGTGTGCATTGTTAGCTCTGCTACACGGTATTCAGAGACCCCGAACGCGAGTGCTGCCCATATCACGAGCTGGTCGCCCAAGTGCTTGTCCACGGGCGCCCCTGTCTCGAGCTGTTTTATGAGGCTTTGAGCAGCCTCTTCTGCAACCCTCTCCGCCGGGACACCAATCTTCCCGAGGTTATCAGAGGCCATTATCGCGCCTGATTCCAGCTCCGCTACCAAGATTATCCCGCAGCCCGGGTCGAGGGAGCATGCGCTGTCTCCGGGCTGGAGAACCTGTCTCTCAACATGAACATCTCTATATCCTGCGCCCCTAAGGATTCTCTCAGCGGTCGAGGCCATACGCTCGACGATATGCGCCGGCAGCCTACAGCTATAGCTCAGGCCGCGTATCCTCCTCACGCCGCCAGACTCCATCAATCTTATCGGCTTGAGCCTCTCAACAGGCTTCGACCTCGCTCTAACCACGCCGCCACCCCTCGGATAGAAACCCCTCCTCAGGAGCTCGACCTCGAAGCTGCAGCCCATCCTCTCCAAGATCGGTATCAAGACGTATTGGAAGTATTCGACGGGTGGGGCCATGGGGTTGTTCGTCCCACCTCTAAGCTCCACCTCGACAGGCTCCCTGCTAAAGGCCATAACAGGCATGAGACTCTGAAGTATGAGCGTTGTACTGCCGGCGGTTCCCGCGTCGAAGCTCATTCTACCGCCCTTGATAGCCCTCGGCCTGAAGATTATCTCCTTAGAGCCGACATAGAGACCTGAGACCTCTGCTGATGAGAGGGCTGCAACAGCTTTAACACCTGTGAGATGCTGCGGCCTCAGTCCTGGATTACTCCTCTTAGCCCTGATATTATAGACCCTTATCGGCTTCATCAAGACGGCGGAGAGCGAGACCGCGTTCCTAAGAATCTGGCCGCCGCCCTCACCCATCGATCCATCTATCTCGATCAGCTCCATCCCGAGCAATATCTCCAGCATTCTCTGTTTTAGCTTTGACTCAGATTGCCACTCATAGAGCTTTTTGATCCTCTGCATCGCATCAGCCTCCTATTATGGTAATAATACCGGCATAGCGGGCATCCGA
>CAZWXN010000030.1:0-12860 GCA_964637915.1 uncultured Nitrososphaeria archaeon
CATACTCGCCCTTCTTAGCCGATACAACGAGTATTGCGCAATCCGCCTGGCTGGCACCAGTAATCATGTTTTTTACAAAATCTCTGTGTCCTGGAGCATCTATCAGTGTGAAGTGGTATTTCTTCGTCTCGAAACTCTGGAAGGCGAGGTCTATCGTCAGCCCTCGCTCCCTCTCCTCCTTGATTCTATCGAGGATCCATGCATACTTGAATGTCTCCTTGCCCAGCCTCTTCGCCTCTTCCTCGTACTGCTGTAGCGTCCTCTCGTCGACTATGCCGAGCTTCACTAGGAAGTGGCCCATGGTGGTGGATTTCCCATGATCAACGTGTCCCACGACTACGAGGTTTAGGTGAGGCTTCTTGCTGGCCGACATCTAGAACACCTCTTCTCAACGGCTAGCGTATAGAGGAGTTCATCCCATATATAAATGTAATAGGAGTGTCGGAGAAATCCTCGATTGTTCTCGGCGTGGAGATTCGCCGCGAGCCCATGTTAGCCCCTCTTCTCCTCTTTGCCGAATGGTTTAAAAGATGCGATGGATAGGGCGCGTGGTGAAGGCCATGAGTGAGGAGCAGGAGGCGCCGTCGTATCCGACTGAGCTTGCCGAGAAGTTCCTCCTCTTCGGCAAGTGGAGGCTAGATGAGGTTGAGGTGAAGGATCCCGGGCTGAAGAGGTATATCTGCCTGAAGCCCATGCTGGTCCCCCATAGCGGCGGCAGGCATGAGCATAGGAGATTCGGCAAGGCGGAGGTGAATGTTGTCGAGAGGCTCGCGAACATGCTTATGAGACCTGGGCCGAATGGCGGCAAGAAGTCGAAGGCCCTTAAGATCGTCAGGAATGCCCTCGAGATAATCCACTTGAGGACTGGGGAGAATCCGATCCAGGTCTTGGTTAGGGCGATAGAGAATGCCGCCCCGAGGGAGGATGTTACGAGGCTGAGCTATGGTGGGATCGTCTACTTTAAGGCCGTTGATATATCGCCTCAGAGGAGGCTTGATCTAGCCTTGAGGTGGATGGGGGAGGCCGTGAGAATGGCGAGCTTCAGGAGTAGGAAGACGCCGGAGGAGGCCCTAGCCGATGAGATAATAGCAGCCGCCCAGAATGATGCCAGCAGCTACGCGATAAGGAAGAAGAACGAGCTCGAGAGGATAGCGCTCGCATCCAGGTAAAACACTGTCTCAGCCTAAAACCTTAAAACTCTAAATGGCTCACCCCGCCTTAGGGCCTCGACCTCGACCAGGTGAGCTATTGATGATGTCTTGATCTTCTTTCCAAGAACCTCCTCTACTTGGAATATTCCAGCCTCGTTATCCATGTCGACGATTATCCTTATGGGGGTCTTCGGCTCGCCCCGTGTTACCTCAACCCTCCTTATCGCGAGGGCTGAAAGAGCGTGTATATCGTATTTGCCCTGCCTGTAGGGCATCCTCGCCCTCCCCTCGGCCTGGTCGGTTCCGTCGGCCACCTTTGTAATGCCGGCTTCCAGACTAAGGGTCATAATGCGTTCATCATGCGAGAGAATACAGTGAAGAATCTCTGATGTGAGCCTATATACTTTGTAAGAATCTTGGTAAAGTTTGTGAAGAATTCTCGGAAGGAATCTTGAGGCGAGAACTACTCCCATTAGGGGATGATAGGCTCGATGCACAGCATTTCCGATGTCGTGGAGATATGCCCCCATCATGACGACAAGTCTGGCATCCTCTTCATCCCCTATTCCATCCTTAACCACTGAGGGGACGAAACCCTCATCTAATAAAATATCTAACATCTCTAGAGCTGCGCCCGCCACAATTCTGGAATGAACCGGGCCATGATCATTATAGAGAAGCCTTTGGACAGCCATTACGTTAGCCATGGTTAGATATGCCTGAACTTCGCTACTTTTCTCTACCAGGGTTAGGGCGCGTTTTAAAATCGGATGATCCTCTACCTTCTTTTTCAAGATGGCTGGCGAGACCAAGACCATGCTTAGAAGAAGGTGGCTAGTACGTAATTAAGGATACCTATCATTCTAGGCTCTTTTTTAAGCTCTCGGTATATTTTCTTAAAATCAAATCCTCAAAATCCTCCTGTATGCGAGGATTCGAAAATATGAAAATCGCGGCTGTCGAGACTACTACTTTAACGTCTGCTAAGGCAACCTTACAGAGCATTATAGACTGGGTTACCTTGCTATCTCGATCACCTATGTGTCTAGAAATATTTCTCCGATTATCCGCATCCATTTCGGAAACCATATACTAGCCATGAGTGCAAGCATCAAACTGACAGCCCGTTTAACAAAATTATCAGATAAGGATAATATCTTTTTCCCGATATAAAGTAGCCCAAAGCCTGAAGAACCCTGCTAACAAACCTAAAGGTAATAGGTTTGAAAGGAGGATAGAAAGAGATCCTCCACTTTATCACGTCTATTCCTGCACTCTATATCTATGTCAAATTATAGACAGTCTTCACAAAATCGTTTTCCAAGGGGGTGGTTGTGGCCGGACTTTAGATCCATAGGGTTAGCCTTGGTCCCTCATCGCCCATGTCCGATGCGCTTATCTCCATCAGGCCCCTCCCCTAAATTTTGGTATGGTGGGGCCTTGGGGCGTGGTCGAGGGAGGCGTTTTGACGCATTCCGGTGGAGGGGCGGATCTTGGAAGGTTGCTGAGAGATGTTAAACGGCGATACTCTGATGCGTTCACCGAGCCTGGGCTAGGTGTCCTCCAAGACCTCAGGCGCCTCATCGGCCATACTGACGGCTTCCTAGATCTGCTGGCGGATCCGGGGATGGATTTCAGGGTCAAGTTGATGAGTTATGGTAAGCCTAGGATGGATGTCTTCGAGTTCTGCCGGTTCTACGCGGGGTGGCTCGGATCACCATTCATGGAGAGGCTGAAGCATGAAGGCTACGAGCTATTGGAGGAGGCCATAGACTGGTGGGGACGACAGGATGTTCTTGACATCATGGGGAGGTGAGAACCAATGTCATACTACCGTGATGCGGATACCTTTACCAAGGTTAAGGTCTATAAATTCGTTGTGGAGCTAAGACATCGAAATCCAAAACTTGGAGCTAAACAAATTAGAAAAATTGTCCAAGAAAAATTCGGAATTTTGATAGGTGAGGCCACTATCAAGACTTGGATCTATCATGGCGTCGCTCCAGTGAAGGGAGCTGCAAGAAAGATATTAAAAGACAAAGTAGACTTAAAGCTAGACAATATAAGGGATTACAAAGATCTAGACATAGAAGAAAGGGTGAAGCTATATGAGGAAGCTTCTCGCCTCGTGTCAATCGGATATAATCCATGTAGTGTTGCATCGGCCTTAAGAATAATGTATGGAGTTAACATCGATGATACAGTCGTTCGTAGATGGTTCACAGAAAATCGTCATCCGGAAAGAGTTAGAACACGTGGTCCGGTTAACCTAACACCAACCAAAGAGCTGGCAATAATTGCTGCAAGTAGGGTATCAGATGGATGTATAACGAATAAAGGGAGGACAAAACAAGGAAGAATTCGCTACTGCTTCTCATTACAGATGAAGGATTTCGAACCTGTAAAATTAGTTGCTGACTGCCTAGAAAAAGTAACGGGTTATAAATATAAGATCCGATACGTTGAGAAAAAGGACGTGTACCATGTTTGTTCGAGTCGCCAAGCCTTATGCGAATATCTCATGAACGAAGACAACATACTGAATTTGCTACACAGATTCCCTGTAGAATTCATAAGAATGTCCTTCGAGGCCGAAGGTGGTCCTACAGGGCGCATTGAAACACGAGCGCATGCCAAGTATATGAAACCTAAACCTAGACTAGAGATTTACTTCATCATCGCAATAACTGTTAGCAACTATAATAAGAAACTGTTGGAAGAAATACGAGATGAACTAAGAAATATTGGAATTCAAGCAAAATTGAGGAAAAAGCAAGAAGGAGGAACTATTATCAAAGATGGGCGAGAACTTTGTACGAGAAAAACTTATTGGGGGTTAGAGATAATCGATGAAAATTCCATCAAACGTTATGCCGAGAAGATAGGCTTTATTTCTAAGAGAAAGCAGGAGAAGCTTAACGACATCATCGATATTCGTGAGAAGTATGGAGGAGGTATGGAGGCTGCTCTGGAGTGGATTAGGCGATATAAACCTCATAGGAAAGGTAATAGAATAGAGTGGGTTAAACGTCGGTCAGTATTGACGCGCAAGCGGGCGATCTTGGAATTTAAGAAGCTTATCGAAGAAAAATGGGGCCGTTGTTATACCATATATCTGAGTTTTTAAGGGCGAATCAAAGATAGCTAGGAGGCCCCTCTTCCTACTAAACCTTCCCACCCTATTTTCCTTTTTATTTCTAAGCTGCCCCATGCTCACTTTTAGGTGATAGCTATGTCGAGCGTGTTTCATCCTTGTTTTGGTTTTGTCGAATATCTTCCTTGAGTTGGAGGTGTTAGAGAGCAGACATTCTGGACGGATAAATTGGGATTTTGAGGAAAAGCTCGTTAATGGCGTAATCTTAGCGATAATTATAGTGTCTATTATTCCGCTTATAGGCGTGACGGTGTTAAAGCCGGTATCCAAGCTTAATGCTGACCCTAAGTTTGGAGAAATATCCTCCTAGGTTTGAAGATGTGACTTAGAGACGAAGTGCGCCAAAACGTCTTAAGAAGTGTGAGGAGATTATCACCGAGACTCGGAAGAGCAGATTTTTGATGTGGCCGAACTCGTCGTCTCATCATGTGATAGGATGCAGTGGAGTATCTCGGTTGCGATTCTATGCGCCTTGAAGGAATCTTGATACGGCTTCCGAAGTATTCTCGGGAGGAATCTCGCCGCCAACGCCACGCCCGACACATAATGATAGCTCCGATGGACAGCGTTTCCTATATCATGAAGATATGCGCCCATCATAACAACTAGGCGCGCATCCTCCTCATCCCCTACATTATCCTTGACGACGGATGGTATGAATCCATCCTCCAGTAGTATCTCGAGCATCTCAAGAGCAGCGCCGGCCACGATCCTAGAGTGAACCGGGCCATGATCATTATAGAGCAGCCTCTGAACCGCCATCACATTAGCCATCGAGAGATATGCCTGGACTTCACGGCTCCTTTCCAGCATCCTGAGAGCCTGCTCGAGCAGGGGGTGGCCGCTGATCCTATCCTTCAGAATACTGGGCGAGACCAGAACCATACGCTAGAAGTATATAGCGCCTCGTAATTAAGAATCATGCCGCCCGCGGGTCGCAAGCCATCCGTCAAAGAAGCCTTTTCAGCTCTTCTATGTCGAAGTAGGTCTCTGCGCAGCCGTTTTTCAGGAGCGGCACCGCCTGCCCGGGGATATTCATCTTCCTTAGAATCTCGTAGCCGAGTTTTAGCTCCGCGCCGCATGCAACCCCGACGACCGCGCCATATCTTCCCGAGGCTAGTATCCTCGGGATACATGATCCTCCGGGCAGCACATAGACGTCATAGCCTTTTTTCCTCGCGATTACTGTCGCCTGGTTTATCAGGCAGTCGGGCGAGCAGCCCATGCACCTGTAGGTCGGGGTGCTCGGGTCGAACACTGCCCTACACCGGCTATCCATATACTTTCTCGCGCAATGGGGGAGAAGGAGAGCCTTCCTGCCAGATGATGCCGTAAACCTGTCCCGGTTTAGGATGTTTGATGCCTGTATCTCGAGGAGGTCCTCGAAAAGCGATATCGCCTCCAAGATGTTTAGGCCCGTGATCTCCTGAACTTTGAATTTCTTCACCAAGTATCTCGCGGCATAGCTCATCCTCCGATGGAGCTTCAGGTCATAAGCCAGCCTCAGAAGCTCCTGGAACACGCTTCTGGGAAGACCTCTTAGATCGAAAGTGAATCCATAGGGCATTAAACATTCTCGAGATTAAATGGGTGATAAATGTTGATATGCGCGGTGCTTAAACATTCAAATAGGAGTTGGTTTTAATGCGATCAAGCTCCTATGAGTAGGTCGCATGCCATAGAACTGATTAGGAGTCATGAGAGGTATAGGTCGACGACGCTGAACCTGATTCCGAGCGAGAATATTCAGAGCCCGAATGTTCTAAAGGCCCTTGCTACGGATCTTGCTGGAAGATACTCTTACCGGCCAAGATACTATGCGGGGACTAGATATATTGATGAGCTCTGGGAGTATGCTGAGGAGCTTGCCAAGAAGCTCTTCGGCGCGGAATACGTGTTCTTGGAGCCTCTCTCGGGCCATATCGCCGCCCTCCTGACATATGCAGCCCTCGTCAAGGGTGGGAAGATGGCGGCTCTCGCGCCCGAGTTCGGCGGCTATATGGGGAATGCTCCCGACAAGCTCCCGGACCTGATATCCGCGAAAGTAGTTTATCTCCCAGCGGTCAAGGAGATCCTCATTCCGGATCCCGAGAAATCTGTTGAGCTGATTAGGGCTGAGAGGCCTGATCTCGTAGTATTGGGCGGAAGCTATATGCTCTTCCCGCACCCCGTCAAGGAGATCGCTGAGGCGGTTCATGAGTATGGCGGCCTCCTCGCATATGATGGATCTCATGTTCTTGGCCTGATAGCGGGCGGGGTCTTCCAAGACCCGCTAAGAGAGGGCGCAGACGTACTCTTTGCCTCCACTCATAAGACATTCCCAGGGCCTCAGGGCGGCCTAATACTCACGAATAATGAGGAAGTCTACCGGAAGATAGCGGTGAACATCTTCCACAAGATCGCCGATAACATTCACTTTAACAAGATAGGGGCTCTCGCGGTCTGCTTTGAGGAGATGATGAGATGCGGGAGAAAGTATGCGGCGAAGATCGTGGAGAACGCCTATGAGCTTGCGAAGAGCTTAGATGAGCTGGGCATCCCAGTCAAGGCAAGGGAGCACGGCTATACAAAGTCCCATCAAACAATACTCGACTTCCCCAATCGCGAGGAGAGGATTAGGCTCAGGGATAGGCTCGAGGAATGCGGCATAATATCTGATGCTGATCTAAGGCTTGGTGCCCCCGAGGTGACTAGGAGGGGGATGGGCAGAAGAGAGATGGCCAAGATCGCGAAGCTGGTTAAGAGGGCCTTGGATGGTGAGGATCCTCGGAAGGTCAGGCGCGACGTCGCCGCCCTAGTCAGGAGGTTCAGGACGATAAAGTTCTGCTAAGCCTCATGCGGCTAGTCTTGGCGGAATACTCAGGTAAGCCTGAGCGGCGCCGCGGGCAAGATAGCTAAATAGTCGAGCATATTACGCTATTATCCGGGGCTTATAGCTCCTGAGGGTGGATTATGTGAGGGAGGATCTTAGGGTTAGGCTTGAGAGGGCTGAGAGCTTTGGGGAGATATTTAGTGTTGTCAAGAGGGCTGTTAAGGAGGTTTTAGGGGTTAGGCGCGCGGGCCTTGAGCTTCTCTTAGCAGACCTGCCGGGCGAGATCGGCGCGATGCATCAGGTGGGCTCAAACGCGATAATAATGAATCGGAGGCATCTTCAGGCTATCATGAGGTCATCGAGGAATAGGCTTGAGGTGAACTCGTATGTCTTCCTCATACTGCTTCATGAGTATCTTCACAGCCTCGGCGTGCTGGATGAGGGGGAGGTGGCAGCCCTCTCCATGAAGGTGATCAGGGAGGCCCTTGGGGAGGATCACCCGGCTTATAAGATGGCGCCGAGGAAGCTGGCCGAGATCGCTGAACAGCTCATCAGCGAGGATGATCTCATCTCCCTCGATGATGCCGAGGTTATCAGGGACTTCGATACCGAGAATGCCCAGTATATATGCTGAGCCAGTGCCCCTGAGAGGGCGCGAAGATGAGCTTGGAGCAGAAGTTCTCCGGCTGCATGCTCTCGGCAGCACTGGGTGATGCTCTTGGCGCCGGCCATGGTTCAGGTGCCGAGTTAAAATACACAGATGACACCGCGATGATGATAGCTCTCGCGGAGCATCTGCTGGAGAATCATGGCGGGGTTGATCCCCTGAAGCTTGCATGGAAGTTTCTCGAGGCGTATGAGGCTGAGCCCTGGAGGGGTTATGGGCCGGGGCCGCCGAGGATCTTCAGGATGATTAGGCGCGGCGAGGGGCCTCTCGAGCTGGATAAGAGGCTGTATCCGGGCGGGTCGCTTGGTAACGGGGCCGCGATGCGGATAGCGCCCATCGGCCTCTTCTACCACGATGATGCCGCGAGGCTCGTGGAGGCTGTTAAGGCATCCTGCAAGCCCACTCATAATCATCCGCTAGCGATTGAGGGCGCTCTGCTCGAGGCATATTCCATCGCCATGGCCGTGAGGCTCAACCCGGGCGAGAACGCCGAGTCGAGGGATTTCATAGAGCAGCTCATGCGGCTTCCCGTAAGCGAGGTCTATCAGCTGAAGCTCAAGCTCATCCCGAGACTGATCGAGTCGGAGGCGAATAGGATGGAGGTGGTAAGGGCTCTCGGGAACATGGTGGAGGCTCATAACTCCGTTCCAACCGCGATCTATTGTTATCTCGTGGAGCAGGATCCAGCCCGCGTCATTAAAAGGGCGATAAGCCTTGGAGGCGATAGGGATACGATAGCATGCATGGCCGCAGCGATAGCCGGCGCACATAAGGGCGTCGAAAGCCTCCCCGAAAAACTCCTAAACAGGCTTGAGAACTCCAGCCGGATAATGCTGCTCGCGCAGAATCTCTACAGGCTATGGCTCGAGACTAGAAGAGGCATAGCATAGGCCTCCGGATATTATCTAGGTTATATTCTGATGGGCGGCTGGCGGGGTTATCAATAAAAGCCCGGCGCCGCCTGGATTACTGCTGGAGATGGTTCTAGTCGCTCATGTGGCGGATATCCATCTAGGCTACGCCCAGTATGGGCTTGGAGAGAGGGAGGCTGATATCTATGAGGCCTTCGAGGAGCTTGTTGATGTTATTGGGAGGGAGAGGCCGGAGATCCTCTTGGTGGCCGGCGACCTCTTCGACTCGCCGAGGCCGCCGATACGGGCCCTCATGAGGGCTAGAGAGCTCCTCGGGAGGCTGAGGTCCTCCGGGGTCAAGATCTACCACGTTATAGGGGATCATGAGATCCCTAGAAGGGTTAAGGATCTACCGCCAACCGCCATCCTCGAGAAAATATCAGAGCATGCAGGGCTCAGAAATATCGCCATAGGGGATGATGTCGTCATCACGGGGCTTGATAGGGTTAGGCTCAGCGAGAGGGATGAGGCCCTGAGAAAGCTCGGCGAGCTGGCCATGGAAGCAAGGCGATTCAGAAAGAGGATACTGCTCGCGCACGCCCCGCTCCGGGGGCCGGAGAACATCGTCAAGGATCTGCCCAAGGGCTACAATTACTATGCTCTCGGCCATGAGCATGATCGCAGAATATTCTCCTTGGACGGGTCGGCGGCCGCCTACTCGGGCTCAATCGAGATATTATCGACGGCGGAGATCGAGGGGTGGAGCAGGTCCGGCAAGGGCTTCCTGCTAATCGACTTCTCCAGCGAAGAGCCCATAATTCAACAGGTTAACCTAGGCTCAATCAGGCCTCAGAAGCTCATCTCCGTAGAGATGAATGATCTCGAGAGGGCCCTTGTCGATGCTGCCGAATGGTCCTCAGCCCAGCGCAAGAAGCCGATAATACATGTAAGGGTTAGGGGGAGGGATATCGACCGGCAGCTAGTCCTGCGCATGATGCAGGAGAAGCTCGCCGGGAGGGTTCTCCACTATAGGTATGAGGTTCTAGAGGAGCTTGAGGAGGTTGGAGAGGTCGAGGAGATCCCGGCGATAGACGTGAAGGCGATTATCAGGGATTATCTCATCTCCAAGGGATTCCATGAGGATGATGTGGAGCTCGCGGTCATGATCTATGACGCCTACATGAGCCGCGGAATAGAGGAGGTTGAGAGGCTGATCCTCAGCAGGCTGGGCGAGAGGTGAGCTCAAGGGATGATAATCCACTCGGTTAGGCTGAGAAACTTCATCTCTCATAGGGATACGTTCATCGAGTTCCCGCAGGGCCTCACGGTCCTCGTTGGAGATAACGGGTCAGGGAAGACGTCCATCCTCGATGCCGTGACATTCGCTCTCTTCAAGGAGCATAGCCGTGGGAGGGATGAGAACCTGATAAACAGGGCTGCCTCAAGCGCCATGGTTCAGGTTACATTCAGCTCTGGCGGGAGAACATATGAGATAACATGGAGGCTTGGTAGGGGTAAGAGGGCCCAGGCGACCCTCCGGGACCTGACATCGGGCTCGACCCTGCTCGTGGATGCTGGCGAGAGGACCGTTCTGCCGGAGATTGAGAGGATCCTCGGGATACCGCGCGAGGTCTTCATGAGCGCCGCGTATGTCAGGCAGGGTGAGATGGCGAGGCTGCTGGAGGCGAGGCCCGCCGAGAGGAAGGAGATAATCTCGAGGCTTCTCGGGATAGAGGATCTCGAGAGGCTCTGGGAGGAGCTGAGGATTCCGATTAGGCTGCTCGAGGAGAGGGCGGCGGAGCTTAGGAGGGAGGTTGAGAGGGCTGGCGAGATCGAGAGAAGGCTGAGTGAGGTTGAGGCGGAGGCTGCGAGGGCTCGGGAGCGATTGAGCCTGCTCGAGCCTGAGATCCGCGGCCTCGAGAGGGAGCGCGATGAGCTCGAGTCGAGGCTACGGGCCATGGAGGAGGATAGGAGGAGGATTGAGGGGCTCAGGGAGGCTGTCGCGAAGCTTGATAGCCTGATAGCATCGAGGAGGGGGGAGCTCGAGTCCCATAAGAGGAATCTAGCGCTTGTGAGGGAGGCGGAGAAGCGGGTGCTCGAGCTCGAGAGAGCGGAAGAGGAGCTGACTAGGCTAAGAGGAGAGGTGGAGGAGCTGAGAAGCCGGATCATGGAGCTGGAGGCCATGAAGTCTAGGAAGGATATTCTTGAGAGGAGGCTAATGGAGATCATGAGGGAGATCTCATCACAAAGATCGCTTATCGAGGGCTGGGTGAGGAAGATTGAGAAGTCTTCAGGCCGCAGGCTCGAGAGATTGGAGGAGCTGCCCAATGCTCTTACGGAATTGCTTGATGAGCGGAGGAGGGTTGTGGAGGAGCTTGAGCAGAGGGTTCGAAGGATCGGAGAGGAGATCGGCGAGGCTCAGGGCATGATGAAGACCGTGATGGAGAGGATTGAGGAGCTTGAGCGGGGTGGGGCTGTATGCCCGCTATGCAGGAGGCCCATGACTGAGGAGCATAGGATGAGGGTCTTAGAGGATCTCCGGGTCGAGCTCGAGGAGCATGAGAAGAGGGTTGGGGCGCTTGAGATAGAGCGGGAGGAGCTCCGCCTAGATCTCGAGTCCGCGAAAGCCATGCTTGAGGAGCTCTCGACGATTGACCCGCGTAGAGTCGAGGACGTGATCTCAAGACTCGCGGAGCTGGAGAATGAGAGGATAAGGATCGAGTCTGAGCTGAGGAGCATAGAGGCGCCAAGCGAGCTTGAGCAGCTCAGGAGGGCTTTGGAGGAGAGGATGAGCGCAGTTAGCAGGGTTGAGGAGGAGGTTAGGAGGCTTGAGAGGGAGAGGGGAATTCTTGAGAAGCTCGGATCGAGCGGCGAGATCGAGCAGAGGCTCAAGGGGCTTGAATCCGAGATCATGGAGCTCGAGGAGAAGAAGAGGTGGATGCTAGAAAGGATGAGGAGCATCAGGTATAGCGAGAAGGATTACGAGGATCTCCGGGGGAGGTTGAGGAATGTTCTCGAGAGGTTGGGCAGCCTTAGGGAGGAGCACTCCGCACATGCCCAGCGTTTAAGAGACTTGGAGGATGAGAGGATGCGGCTCGCCAGCGAGCTGGAGAGGTTGAAGATCGCTAGGGAGAGGCTCGGGATCGTGGAGAATGAGCTCTCTAGGCTTCGGGCGATCCGGGAGGCTCTCGGGAAGGATGGCGTCCAGAAGCATGTAAGGGCTGCTGCGAGAAGGAGCATAGAGCATTACGCGAGGAGGCTTCTCAGATTCTTCAACCTAGCATACACGGATCTAAGGCTTGACGAGGATTACAACGTATACGTCTATGGGCCGTTTGGCGAACAACCGATAGACTCGCTGAGCGGCGGCGAGAAGACGGCGGTAGCCCTCTGCCTAAGGCTCGGCATAGCCGCAGCCCTCACCGGAAACAGGATCCAGTGCATCCTGATGGATGAGCCGACGATACACCTAGATCCTGAGAGGAGGAGGGAGCTCGTGAGACTTCTCGCGAACCTCCGCGGCGAGAGGGGCTTGATACCGCAGGCGATAATCGTCACACATGATCCAGAGGTTGAGCAGGCGGCGAACCAGGTATATCGCGTCGAGATCGAGGCCGGATACTCCCGAGTAGAGAGAGCCTAGGCGGGCTCAGCCTCCCAGATAACATACCGCCACCCGGTAAACAGAATATCTCATAAACTCTTGTCCAGCCCATCTAGAATCAGGCGGATTATCCGGATAACTCTCAGGAGGATACCGGGCGATATAGGGCTCCTCGGAGCCGCTGATAGGCTCCAAGACTCGATCATCCTCATCCATTATCCAGCCCCTATAAGCAAGGCGAACACAATCTGACCCATCCCCCCTATGCAGGTTGAGCCTAGCCTCCACGGAGCTCCATGGATCAAGCTTGTCGGTGAATAGCTCCACGATGCTGGCGTTCACGGGCGAGACTACGCTACCATCCTCGCCGACGCCAATCGCGCCCACAAATCCACGCATCTCAATACCCTTCACCCTCGCGCCCTCCAGCATTAGGAGAACACCAGCCGCAAACTCACCCCTCAAGCTAGGCTCACTACTATTATTACTCAGCCTAACAATAAGCTTAAGGTCGCTGGGAAGAGGCTCCCCCAACAACACATCATCACGAACAGGAATAAGCATACCATTATGCTCAAGAAAAAGCTCAACAACAGGCCTCGGATAAACCGAGTCAGCCCT
>CAZWXN010000031.1:0-12747 GCA_964637915.1 uncultured Nitrososphaeria archaeon
GGAGTAGTAGGGGCAGGTTCGAGGTGATAACAGTCATCTGTGAGAGCCTCGAGGTGGCCTTGGTCGCCGCGAGGGACTCGAGAGTGGATAGCCTCGTGATACCGCCGAAGCCGGGCTTCAGAATAGATAAGGGCGTGGCCTCAACGATAAGAAACTGCGTCGAACTACCGTTCAGCTGGTATCTTGCTGATAGGCAACAATTCCTCGAGGGGGCCTTGAAGATAATCCAAGTACTTGGCAAGAGGGTTGGGATAATAGTGTCCTCGGCATCCTCGAGCCCGCTCCTTCTGAGGGGACCTAGGGAGCTGGCCTCACTACCATGGGTCCTAGGATATCCCCAAGAAAAGGCTCTTGACACAGTCTCAAGGACGCCGCTACAGATAATTGAGAGGAATATTCTGAAGCTCTCAAGACGTTATGTGGCACGGGGGGTCGTGAGAGTTGGCAAGGAGAATGAAGAGGAGATACCTGCTGATATCCTCTGAGCCGGCTCATCATCCGGAGAGGGTAGCCGAGACCGTGAAATCAAGCTACAAGAGCCTATTCGGCGAACTTGGACTCGCATCCTCAGATCTCAAGCTTATCAAAGGATATGATAGGGAGGGTGCGGTGATTCTCAGATGCGCACTGGACTCTCTGCCGAGGGCGATCTTGGCGGCTGCCACGGTAACAGAGATCGATGGGGCCGAGGCCGCTCTAAGGGTTCTAGCGATAAGCGGGACAATAAGGGGGATTATCCGGAGACTGGCCCGGCTGAGATCAAGCTACACCTGAGATCTTCCACAGCTTGGGCAGAATATCTTGCCGCCCAACGGTTTTCCGCAGAACCTGCACCTATCCCCCGGGGCCACCTCTTCCTCCTCTTCCCTTCTTTCCTCTCTCTTCTTCTCGTATCTTCTTGCGAAGAGTAACCCGCCCTCAAAGAGCACGGCAAATACTGCGAGGAGTATCAGGTTCGCAAACACACCTCCATCCGGCGTTATTATCGCGGCGATTATATACATGCCACCATAGATCCACTTCCTATACTTCCCGATCGATTTTGTGCTGAGCAATCCAACACGGACTAGGAGATTTAGGATGACCGGTGTCGTGAACACCGCCCCAGTTGCGAGCGTGACGACGAGTATAGTCGTATAGAAGTCCATGATCGTGATTATCGGCTCGGCTCCAACAAGGTCGAAGAATATCAGCATAGCCCTGAACGTGAATGGTGTAATCATGTATAATCCGAAGAGCAGGCCCGCCACGAATAGGCCGAGGAAGGCTGACAAAAAAGGATAGATCATCCTTCGCTCATGCGGATAGAGTGCTGGGTCAACATATTTGAATATCTCGTATCCTATGACGGGGCTGCTGAATGCGAGGCCGAAGACAAGGGATGCTATGAAATAGATCTCGAGCGGCGCAGTGATCGTCTGTCCTATCAGCCTCATTATTTCCGGCTTCACTGTATTTCTTAAAAACTCCAAGACCACGGAGACCATGGGCTTATAATATCCCTCAAGAAGCTCCTGGGGAGAGTAGATCTGGGCTGGGAATGCTAGCATAATTATTGTCATTACGCCGATGGTTATCAGGCAGACCTTGAGCCTATCCCTGAGCTCCATCAAGTGCTCGAGTAGCGTCATCTCCTTCATGTCCCTAGGCTTCTCCTCGGACTTCTTCGACTCCTTCAACCTCCCCGCCTCCGAGAACCCCATCGCAATAAATACCGCCTCACCTAAAAATTCCTATTCCTGACATCTTTTACCCTTAAAAAAGGTATAGATACTTATTTGGGGGACGTGATGCTTTTCTCGGCTCTTCCCGTCCTCGGCTATTTCTTCTTTGTAAGCTTGATTATTTCCTCTGCTATCTGATCTCTAGTCTTGCCCTCTGTTTCTATGCCGAGCTCCTTAGCTATTTTGATAAGCTCGTCAGATGCCTCGGAGGCGGTCTCGGTGAATGGGCGGACAGCCTCCTTTACCTCTTCTTTCATTTCCTCGGCTTCTTTAGCTGCCTTCTTGAACTCCTTCTTCGCCTCTCCGAGCGCTCTAGCCATCTTCGGCAGCTGGGATGGCCCCCACAATAGGAGGACTATTATGATCACGGCCACGATGACCCACTCAAGACCTGCGAGCGCCATGCTTCTCGAGTATCATGGACTTGGGCTCAAATATAAGTATTCAAGATGCTGAAGGAAAACATTGAAAAAGGGAGAATTTCCGGAAACATTCGGAGTCGGTGCTGTTCGGGGGAGTTTGCTTTAATCCTTATAACGTGCGGATTTCTGAGTGGCTTTGGAGTGGGCGTGAGCGGGCCTGCTAGTGAGTTTAGGCCCATCGTCAGGTTTCTCGGCACAGATCTAGATGGATCTCTAAAGGTCCCCTACGCGCTCGCGGCAGTAAAGGGCATCGGCGTAATGCTCGGATATGCTATTGCTAGGGCTGCTTGTGTTGATACGGAAAAGAGGCTCGGCTTCCTCAGCGAGGAGGAGCTTAGGAGGCTTGAGGAGGTTGCCAGGGACCCGTTAGGCCACGGCATCCCAGCTTGGATGCTGAATAGGAGGAGGGATCCGGCCACTGGTAAGGATCTACAGCTCTATGGCTCGGACCTAGTATACGCGATTAGAGAGGATATTCAGAGGGAGATGAGGATAAAGTCCTGGAGGGGTGTCAGGCACTCCCTCGGCCTCAAGGTGAGAGGCCAGCGGACTCGAACCACAGGGAGATTCGGAACAGCAATCGGGGTCTCGAGGAGAAGGCAGTAAAGATAAGGGTTATCAGCATCCTCCCCCCACAATACCATCGAGAGCTATGAGTTTTCGGGTTCTCAGGTATTTTGGTGTGCTCGCTCTCGCGGTCGGCTGGATTACAATAATTTTGGCGATAAGCGTTAATCCATGGTTCTCCTTGGTCAGGAATGCTCTCAGCGATCTGGGGGCTGTTGGCAGGGAGAATGCATGGATATTCAACTCCGGGCTGATCTTGGCGGGGATAATCGCCGCCCTCTACTCCATCTATCTCATCGCCTCGGCTCACGGTAAGCTGGAGATACTCGCCTCCACAATATTCCTCATGTCCTCGATACACCTGATCATGATCGGCGCCTTCCCAGAAGGAACTTATCCACATCTCTTCATATCCTACTGGTTCTTCCTATCCGCCGGTATAGCGGTCCTGCTTTTCGGCGCATCTATGCTGGTTAAGCGCGATCTCGTCCTTGGCATATCACTCATCATCATATCTATCATAGGGTTCGCCGGCGCCGCCCTCATCCCATGGCCCTCGATAGGAGCGGTGGAGGTCTTCGCGATAATCCTGCTAAGCATCTGGGCCATCCTTATGCTGAGGCGCTTCTAGGCTCCTCCTCAGCCCCGCCCACGCCCATTCTCTCCAACTCGGCCTTTAGCTTCCTCCTTATAGCCGCGGGATTGTTCTCCACACCATAGAGCTCGGCGAAGAGGGGGCTCGTCTTCAGGATCAGCGTCCTCCCGGATTTCTCAGCCTCGATAAGCCCCTTCTCAAGGAGAATTCTGATATGCTTGTATGCGGATCCGCCCCTAGCTTCAGCCACCTTACTCTGCTCAATCGGCTGATGATAAGCTATGAAGGATAAGGTCCTCATGACTCCGCGGCTTAGAAGAGGCTTCCTCAAAATCTTTCTCACGAGCTCCATATATTCCCTCCTAAGCTTGAGGAGATACCTGTTCCCCGGAAGCTCGATCAGCTCCAAGGCCCTTGAATTCTCCTGATAATGCTTCTTGAGCTCCTCGATCGCGCTTAGCACCTTCTTCTTTGACCTCGTCTCACATATCCTCATTATCAGGTTTAGTGGGACCGGCCTCCCGGCCGAGAATAATATCGCCTCAATTCTCGCCTTCAGTTCCTCTTGACCGGGCATTCCATTTCACCGCTATCAGCCTATGCCCCTCATCCTCTATCAACTCGACATCTCCCCTCGCGGCGGCGAAGAGTAGGAGTATGAACCTCCTCGCTGCCTCGAGCCTATCGACTCCCTCAAATATGCTCCTGACATCAATTGTCTCCTTGTCGCCGAATATCCTCCTGAGTCCCTCGAGAAATTCATCCAGCCTCTCCTCAAGCTTAACGAGGAACTCGTCGAGCTCCACGTCGAATATTGCGAGAAGCGCCTTCTCCTCGCCATCACCATTATTCCGGCTTGGCCTGCTGAGAGCCTCTCTAAGAGCTTGTATGAGCTCGCCCACGGCCACGACCATGAACTCCGGCATGCATGGTAGATCAATGGGCGGCGGCACTATCATGATCCCCCTCCTCAGGTCGTCCTCCACGGGTCTCGGCCTATCAGCCTTGAGGAGGAGCTCAGTCTTCATCCGATGTATCGTCGCGGCGGAGTATGCGGCGACGCCGCACGAGCTGAGGTCTATGAGGCCTATCCTCCCAAGCTCCTCCATGAGGGCCCTAAGAATCTCCACGAGCTTTATCTGCCAGGGCTTAACCCTATCAAGCCTCGTAACATCGAAGAGAACCCTCCACCTCGGATCGCTCCAGATCGTGATCACCCTATCCGCCACTGCCCATCACCTCCTCGAGCCTCGTCATGACAACCCGCGATGATCCACCGGCATTGTAGACTCCGATAACCTGATCAGCCTTCCCCACCATAACATCCTTCAAGCTTATCACGATTATCTGGATCCTCCTCGCCATCTCCTTAAACAGCTCGGCGAGCCTCTGGCTATAGCGTAGATCCATGTGAGCATCAACCTCGTCAAAGACGTAGAAGTCGGCGGGAGTGAGGCCTTGGAGCGCGAGGAGGAGCGCCACGGCCGCGACCGACTTCTCGCCACCACTCGCGGCCCTTGAGCTTCTAGGCTGCTTCCCAGGAAACGCGAGGATCATCTCAATGCCGCCCTCAAATGGATTATCCGGGTTCTCAAGTCTCAGCCAGCCCCTTCCACCAGTCAGCTTACTGAAATAATGCTCAAAGGACTCGGCAACCCTGTTAAACGTCTCCATGAATATCCTCTTCTTCTCACCCTCAATCCACTCAATGAACCTGAGTATCTCCTGCCTCTCCGCCTCCAGCTCTGCTATCCTAGAGGATCTGACCTTATAGTTTCCAATGATCTCCTCATACTGGGCTGGCGCAAGCTGATTTATCATCTCAAGCTCCTTTAGCTCCGCCTCCAGCTCCGCTTTCAGCTCCCTAAGCCCCCCCTCAGCCAGCGGGGGAACCTCGATGGAGGATTCCCTGATTAAGCAGAGCTTCTCCCGGAGATTCCCGAGCTCAACCTCCAGCCCAGCCCTTCTCACCTTCAGAGACGATCTTGCCTCCGAGACGCCTCTCATCTCCTCATCCAAGCGGCTGATATTCAGGGAGGCGGCCTCAACCTCAGATCTAAGCGCCTTGAGCTCATGATCGAGGCTTCTCCTGAGCTCGGAGAGTATCAGCATGCCGCATGCCGCCTCTGCTATCTCCATCTCCAGCCCCCTGATCTCCGCAGCCAGCATCCTCGCCTTCTCAATCGCCTCGACCCTCTCGCGCCTCACATCCTCAATCCTCTCCATTATCCTCGAGATCTCGGCCCTAACACGCCTCTCCTCAGCCTCGAGTGCCTCAATTCTCCTCATAGTATTAGAGAGGCGGAGTTGCAGCTCGGATCTCCTGAGCCTCGCCTCCTCGTGAGCCCTCCTCCTCTCCAAAATCTCCTCCTCAAGCTTCCTCAGCCTTAACGCCTCATCCTCACCAATCTCGAGCCCCGGCATCTCCTCCAGCATCTGCCTAGCCTCAGCGATCACTTGATCCAATCTCTCGAGCTCCATGCTCAGTACCTCAAGCTTTTCACGCCTCCTCGCGATCTCATCCTCCATGCTGGAGGCCCCTTCTTGGATTATGCGGATCCTATCCGCCAGCCTGCCCTCCTCGATGCTCAGGCTCGAGCTCCTCGCCATGAGCGCTTTCACCATCTTCTCGAGCTCGCTTGACCTCCTCCTCAGCCTCTCCTTCCTCTCCCTCAACCTCTCCAGGACTCGCAGAGCCTCCCTATACTCTCGCGTAGCCACCTCAGCCAGAAGTTCCTCACTAGATGATATGGTCTCGATCCGCAGATCTGGGTGAATCATCACACCATTAACTAGGATCTTCTTCCCCACTTGAAGCCGCGGCCTATCAGAGATCTCCACGTTCTTCAGAAGATATCCGAGCGCGATCTCAGCCCAGTCCGCGCTGGCCCTCACGCCGGGCATCCTAGGCCTCGCACGCGCGCTCAAGGCGACGTCCAAAGGCAGTATCCTAAACTTTATCCCCGACCCACCTAGAGCCTCAGCAAGCCTTATCCCAATAGACACGTTATCAACTACAAGGGCGTTGAGCCATCCCTCCGTCGCCGTCTCTAGGGCTGCGAGAACCCTCTCATCAGCGGAGATAGCATCCTTCAAGAATCCTTTAACACCTTTAATACCGGCCTCCCTAATCGCGTCAAGGATCCTCTTAGCCTGATCATCCTCGGGCTTAAGCACGCCCATCGACGCAATTCTCTCGAGGATCGTGGAGAGGCCGCGCTCAATCTCCTCAAGCGACGAGACCTTGGAGCTATAATACTCAATAATCTTTCCAAGTTTATCCAACTCCTCTTGGGCAGCTCTCCTCTCGCGCGAGATCTCCTCAAGCCTCTTCTCGAGATCCAGTAGCTCGGTGAGCGCTTTCCCGCGTTCGTCGCTGAGCTTCTTGATCTCCGCCTCAAGCCTCCCCGCCTCCTCCATGAGCGCCTTGCGCCTCGCCTCAGCCCCAGCGATCCTAGCCTCGACCTCGAGCCTCTTGCGTCTGATCTCCTCGAGCCTCCGCTCGACCTCACCCTTCAGCGCGAGATACTCGCCCTCGACATGCCTAAGCTCTTCAAGCCTCTCACCCTCCCGTGAGCCAGCATCCTCAACCTCATACTTCAGCCTCTCAACCTCCTCCAGCAGCCCACTCCTCTCCGAGGCTACCTCGGCCAACCTGCCCTCCAAGCTCCTTAGGGAATCCCCTAAGTAATCCTCCTCCCTCTTCAGCCCCTCACATCTCTCCATGAGAGCCGAGACCTCGGCCCTCAGGCCATTAGCCCTATTCTCCCGAGACCTCCTCAACAGCTCCAGCGAGGAAATCATCGAGTCAGTATGCTCAATCTTCGCCGAGAGGTCCTCGAGCCTGCCCCTAAGCCCATCCCTCCTCTCAAGCCATTTAATCTTCTCCTCCTCAAGTGCTCGAAGCCTTTCCTCGACGGCTAGGAGCTGCTCATCAACCTCCTTCAACTCCGCCTCGAGCCTGCGTATGCTCTTCTCGAGCTCATGCCGCTGGATGGCGGCCAGAAACTCCTCGACAAGCCTCCTTCTAAGGGCCTGGTTCCTCTCCCTCTCAAGCTGCTTAACGCGGGCCCTGACCTCCTTAGTGCCGGCCTTCGCGATCGCGAGGTTCTTCTCGGCAATAGCAAGCTGCTCCTCAGCCTCAGCCCTCTTCTTCTCATAATCACTTATCCCAGCAACTTCCTCAAGCATCCTCCTAAGCTCCACGCCGCTCCTCTCAGCGATCTCGACAACGGATCCTTGCGGGACTATATTGAAGCCCGATGGCCTGATATTCGCCATAGATAACAAGGTCAAGAGCTCGTTTCTCGAGACCTGCCTACCATTAATTGTATACTCGCTCTCACCATCCCGATCAATCTTCCTAGAGATCGTGACCTCATCAGAGTCAATTGGCAGAGCCTTATCCGAGTTGTCGAGGGTTATGGAGACCCTCGCCCAGCCAACTGATGGATCGTCATGGACGAGCTCAGCAAGCTTGCCAACCCTGAGATTATGAGCACTAAGCTCCCCAAGAGCAAACCTAATCGCGTCAATCACATTAGACTTCCCGCCACCATTAGGTCCCGTGACCACGAGAAACCCCTTCCCAAGCTCGAGGGAGACGCGCCTCGAGCCGAAGGACTTAAACCCTTGAATAGTCAGCCTCTTAATATAGACCATGCCCCTCCCTAATTAGTGTAAACAAGCTGTAGCCTCAAGTTAAAAATTATAGCTCATCAGGATCTTGGTCATACAAATAAGCTTCCCATGGAATTACGCCTATATCCCGCAAGGCTTTACTCTATCTCATTCCACCACTTCTTCTTTTCACCAATCTTAGCCCTCTTGAGCCAGTTCTTAGTCTTCGGCATTTCCTCCAAGAACCTAAGAAGGCTTTTAACTTTCTCTTCAACATCTCCGGCATCAGCATCATCCAGAATATGTTCGTTCCGGTATTTCTCAAGGAAGATTAGAACCTTCTCCAAATTAAGCTTCGACTCGTACCAAAATTCCCAATCATCGCTAAGGACTTCCTGCAGCCTTTTAAGATCTATAGCGTCCCCCTCATATTCGCTTGAAATTCCATGTGCCCTAAGGAGGAGGATAATATCCTTGATATCCTTCTCAGCAATCCTATGGATTTGCAACTTTTCAAGCAATAAATCCGAGAGGGGTATTGTAGGAAAGTCGAACTCAAGCCTACCCTTATCCGGCTTACCGAAGTCAATAATATGATTATACTTCAACCGATCTATGAAAACATCTACTTGGTGACTTCCATCCTTCGAGTAATATATTCTCCGAGAATCACCATAATACATCGCTATCCTAAAATCAGGCGTGTAGCTGAGCTCCGTGAGAACAGAATCCAGCCTACTGACATGAGGCTTATAAGTTATGATATCTATGTCGGTTATCTGTCTCTCCTCATCATCCAGTCTCTTAAGCCTTTTGAATAAGTCCACATAATCCATGGAGTGAATCAGTATCGCTAATCCCCCTATTATGCGGGCTTCTGCACCGACTTCATGTGCTCGCGTAACGATCTCTGTAGCGCGTTTTATGAAAAATTCTGTCATCGGCTTAATGGAGTGCATGCCTTTTGAGAATCTACACAGTCTATTTAAGAAGTTTTCGCGGGAATAAGTATGCTGAAGAAAAATTTTATAAGTCTAAAAGTCGTCTGTAAACATTATGGCGGTCTTCCCTAGGCCAACCTCGGGTCTGGTCAAGGAAATCTCTGCACCAAGCGCTATAATGTATAACATGGCTGCAATGGGTCTACCATTCTGCTTCATCTACATTCTCTGGACGATGATACTATTCCCCGGTGCATACCTGCCCATAACAGCCATCTACGCTATTCTCCTAGGAATAGTTCCAGCATTCGTTTATTACCTAATGTCTGTGAGCATGCCGCGATCTGGAGGAGACTATGTCTGGGTGAGTAGGATAATTCATCCAAGCATAGGTTTCATGACGAATCTGGCGCTAACTTTCGCCCTACTCGTGGCCATAGGTGTCGAGCCCTCATGGACAATGCAATGGGGTATAGCTCCAATAGCCTCCTCCCTCGCCCTATTAACAGGAAATAGCTCATTATACTCTCTCGCCGAGCTCCTAGCATCACCAACAACAATACAGATTATCGGAGTAATATACTTCGTCCTAATAGCAGTCTTGATTACAAGGAGCACGAGAACGATAATGCGTACATACTGGGCGTTCTTCGCGATAAGCATGCTAGGTATGCTGATTTACATCATAACGCTGGCAATTGCAGGGCCTCTGACCTTCATAAAGAGATTCGAGTCATTATCAGGTATAAGTTACGAGAAAGTCCTTGAAGCAGCTCAGGAGCTTGGCTATCCAAGTAGCTATGACTGGGGAATAACCACCTTCGCGGTGATCTACACTTTCCTGAACTTGGCGGGATTCTGGTTCACAGCATACATTGGTGGAGAGATTAAAGAGGTTAGTAGAGCGCAGTTGATAGCGATTCCCGGATCATTAATCGCGCTATCACTTGCCATGTTTATAGTATACTACGTGACATTCACGGTTTACGACGGCATCTTTCTGGGAAGCCTAGCATATCTGGCTGTAGCCGGTCACGAGGTCTATAAGCTTCCCTTCGAGATGCCCTTCCCACACTTCTTAATGCCGTTCCTAACGGATAATCCTGTGGCGATAGTCTTGGTGAATCTAGGATTCGCCGTGGCGCCGCTGCTCGCTGGCATGACATACATTTTCCTAGTGATCAGGAACATCTTTGCATGGTCCTTTGACAGAGTTATACCAACAGTGTTTTCAAAGGTTCACCCGATGACTAGGTCCCCATATGTTGCCTCAATACTGATCATAGTACTGGCTCTAATATTCCAAGCCCTTTGGCTTTACACGACGGTCTTCGAGTACATCCTCTATTTAACGACGATAATATTCTTGGTTGTTTGGTTTTCAAGCCTGGCAGCAGTATTCTTCCCCTATAGGCGCAAGGACGTCTTCGAGGCCTCGCCAGAGATCGTTAAGAAGCGGGTCGCGGGAGTACCATTGATCACTATTCTCGGTATAATCTCCTTAATAGTGACCTCATTCATAGTTTATGCAACTCTTACGCCAACATTCGGCGGCGTCATGGATCCAATAAACCTGTTCTATAATATGCTAGTCTTCCCGATAGGGCTCGTGATATATTTCATAGCATCGCTTTATAGAAGAAAGACAGGCCTCCCACTAGAGCTATCATTCAAAGAACTTCCACCGTACTAGGAGGCGGCTGCGGCAATGGAACTGAGGTGTCATAAAAAATGAGGGTATTCTTTGCGTCCGACGTCCATGGCTCAACCCGCTGCTTCATAAAATTCATTAACACCCCTAATATTTACGGAGCCAAAGTACTGATATTAGGAGGAGATATTTGCGGAAAATTCATAGTGCCAATTATAAGGAGCTCGGATGGATCTTGGAGGACAACCTTTCTCGGGAGGGCTTATGTGGTAAATAGCCGTGAAAAGCTTAAGGAACTCGAGGAGAGGATTGAGATCTCGGGAGCATATTATTATGAAACTGATGAAGAGGAATGGAATGAACTCACTAATAACAAGGACAAGCTTCATGATCTTATGATAAAGTTAATGAAGGAAAGGGTTAGGAGTTGGATAGCCTTATGCGAAGAGAGGATCGGCGGGCGGGATGTAAAAGTATTCATAAGCCCCGGAAACGATGATCCATACGAAATTGATGAGCTGCTAAAGAGCTCGCATGATAACATAGTTTTGGGAGATGGCATAGTCTCTAGAATTGATGAAAAACATGAAATTCTTATGCTCGGGATCTCAAACAAAACGCCGTGGAACTGTCCCAGGGATCTTGAGGAAGATGAAATAAAAGCTAAGATGGATAATTTAGTCTCGAGAATGGAAAATGTTGAGACGAGCATATTTAGCATTCATGTCCCACCATATGGATCTGGCCTCGATATAGCGCCGCAACTTGATAAGAATTTAAAGCCAGTGCTGGGCCCTGGAGGGGCTCCAGTAATGATTGCCTGTGGATCGATTGCTGTTAGGGAGGCTATAGAGAGATATCAACCAATGCTTGGTCTTCATGGGCATATACACGAGTCAAGAGGGGCATACCGTATAGGAAAAACGCTCTGCCTAAACCCAGGAAGCGAATATAGTGAAGGAATACTTCGAGGGGCTCTTATCGAGATAAGAGATGGGAAAGTGAGGGATTACCTCTTTACCCAAGGATAACATCAACCTCCCCAAAAGCTTATTAGGAATTTCAAACGAAAATTAAATAATCCAAGAAGTTCTGTACTTGGGGGTTGTTATGAGGTTTAAAGTGGCGTGTCTTCAAATGGATCCAAAGCTCGGAGATAAAGAACATAACTTGAAGAAGATTCTCTCGATGATTGATGAAGTTGGTAAGCAGGAGGTTCGGCTTGCTGTTTTTCCTGAACTTGCTTTAACGGGCTTCAACTGCGGTGAGGACTTTTTAAAATTAGCGGAACCTATCCCCGGACCAACGACTAAGAAAATAGGTGAGAAAGCCCGAGAATACAATATGTACGTGGTTGTTGGCATACCGGAGCGGGGAGAGCTTCCTGGAATACTCTATAACGCGGCGGCACTAATAGGCCCAAATGGCGATGTGGTGGGTGTTTACAGAAAATCTCACTTAGCATTATACCTGCATTGGGAAATAATTAGCGAGGAACCAGAAATTTTCCGGAGGGGGAATAAGTTATCAGTCTTTAATACGGAACTCGGTAAAATAGGAATCCTAATATGCCAGGATGGAGATTTCCCGGAGACATGGAGGGTATTAGCGCTTAAAGGAGCGGAGATAGTCGCTTTTTCCAGCGCTTCTCCGGAAGGCTTCAAATATATGTGGTATAATGAGCTAACCACAATGGCGTATCAAAACGGATACTATGTTGTAGCAACGAATAAAGTTGGTAAAGAGGTATTCGACTTCCATGGAAAGAGGCTTGAGGAAACAGCATTTGGCGGTAGCTTAATAATAGATCCTCTAGGCAGGATTATAAAAAGTGCTAAGGAGTTTGAAGAGGATATAATCATCGCCGAAATAGATACGAATGAAGTTTTAAAAGCGAGATGGGCAACAAAGCTGCTTAGAGATAGAAGACCGGAGCTATACAAGGTGATTTGTGAGGAGGATTAGTCATCTGGTGTGCAGCACATGAGAATAAAGCGCATTAATGTCTTCAAGCTGGATATAGCATTGAAGGAACCCTTTACAATAGCGTTTAAGACCTATACTCATGCGCACAATTGTCTTGTGATACTTGAGACGAATGAGGGGATTAAAGGATATGGAGAATCCTCGCCAGACAAATTAATAACAGGTGACTCTCAGGAGGAAGCATTGGCTTTTATGAAAATTGCCGCAGAGCATCTTCAGGGACGTGCACTGGATATAGAGG
>CAZWXN010000032.1:0-12581 GCA_964637915.1 uncultured Nitrososphaeria archaeon
ATAGGAGTTGCCCTAATCGTTATCGCGGTTATCATCGTGCACTTCTACATCATGTATGTTATCCCCCAGATGTCTCGGCCGTGGCCAGCCTCACAATTCTACGCATACTGCCGTCACAAGACTATAGTAATCCATGCGAACCGCGATCTTACTGATATAAGAGTGCTTGATAATAGGTCGAATCGACTCTGTCTCTTTGAGAGAGTTCCCGCGGGCTCGGAGGATATATGCCCCGTCAAGAGCTACGGGATATATGTGATCCAGGTTGGAGACTATAAGCGCGTCGTCGAATGCGTAGAGGAGAAGGCGATGGCTCCGGTGATCGCGCCGGACTAGCAAATCTTTATACTGGGCCTCCTGAAACCGAGATATCGTGCATGAAGATAGTCTTTCACAGGGATTACTGTAGGGTGTATTCTTCTGATCCGGCTGCTGCTCCCGGCAGGCTTGAAGCTATACTTGAGGAGCTTGTGGGCTATGAGTTTGTGGAGCCTCGGCCGGCGAGCGAGCAGGATCTCGAGCTTATTCATACGAGGGAGCATATAAGCCGGGTCAGGAGCATGGATGAAGTTTATGAGGTTGCCCTGCTTGCAGTTGGCGGCGCTATAATGGCGTCTGAGATAGCTGTGTCCGGTGAGCCGGCCTTCGGCCTTATCAGGCCACCAGGGCATCATGCCAGCCCGGGCAGCTCATGGGGCTTCTGCTACTTCAACAACATCGCGATCTCTGTTGAGAGGCTTAGGAGATTGGGAAGGATTAGGAGGGCCGTTATAGTTGATATAGATCTGCATTATGGTGATGGAACGGCGAACGCCTTCTCCGGAAACCTCGATGTAACTTATCATCATGTCGCGCTGGGGGGAAGTGAGGTCTTCCTAGATGATCTAACGCGTTTCCTCGACTCGATCGGAGAATGTGATATCATAGCTATCTCAGCGGGCTTTGATCGACATGTAGAGGATTGGGGCGAGATGCTTGAGACCGAGGATTATCGTGAGGCCGGTAAGCTGATCAAGGAGTTCTCTGAGAGGGTCTGCGGGGGCAGGAGATACGCGGTGCTTGAGGGGGGATATAATCGCAGGGTCCTAGGGAGGAATGTGAGGGCATTTATTGAGGGCTTCGAGTAGTATTCAGGATCATTCGGAGGATTGTCTTGTTGCTGGATGACTTGATGATCGCGCGGAGGGCTCTGGCCGAGGGGGGCGTGAATATCGTGGTCGCGCGGGGCGGCATGATCCTCTTCACGGGCTGGTCGAGGGGCCTTAGGGATCTCGCCAAGATAGCCTTGGAGAGCCCCGAGATTCTGAACGGCTCATCGGTCGCTGATAGGATCGTGGGCAAGGCTGCGGCGATAATATTCGCCGTGAACGGCGTCGAGGCCGTCTACGCGCCTACACTAAGCAGGCATGCACTAGATGTGCTCGAGAGAAGCGGGATCAAGTTTCATTATGAGAGGCTTGTGTCGCATATCGAGGCACCCGGCGGGGAGATCTGCCCCTTCGAGAGGCTCATCAGGGATATCGCCGATCGTGATGAGGCTTATAGAAGGCTCATAAAAAGGTTTAGGGAGCTTGGATGGGGCTGAAGACACTAAGAACGCATTATTTCCCTCCTAGTGGGCTGCTGTGTGGAACATTTAAATCCTCGGGCCTTTTTCCTCGGCTGGGAAGGGGCGGCGATGGCCCGCCAAATTATCTAGCTTCCTGGGGATTGGTTGGCCGCTGCCCGGGATCTGGGTTATTGAGCCTAGTCGAGGAGGTGTTTGAGGTATGGGGCTAGCTGGTAGATATGATCCGCTCAGGGTCGAGGAGGAGATTGCGAGATGGTGGAGCGAGAATAGAATTCTCGAGAAGGTTTTTAGGAGGAATGAGAGTGGTCCTGTCTTCGCTTTTCTCGAGGGGCCGCCGACCGTGAATGGCTACATGCATGTGGGCCATGCGCGTGGCCGGATATACAAGGACATAGTTCTCAGGTTTTATGGGATGAATGGGCTCTATGTCTGGAGGAGGGGTGGATGGGACTGCCTCGGCCTCCCGACAGAGCTCGAGACTGAGAAGAGACTCGGCATACGCTCGAAAAAGGATATTGAGAGAATCGGCATGGAGAAGTTTGTTGAGGAAGCGAACAAGCTTGTTGACTATTATATTGATCACTGGAGGAGGGCTTCGGAGAGACTTGCGGTCTGGCTCGACTATGATAACGCTTATCAGACGAGACATGAAAGCTACATGGAGCATGTCTGGTGGCTCATAGAGCAGGCTCACAAGATGGGCGATCTCGTGGAGAGCTATAGAGTTGTTCCATTCTGCCCGAGATGCGAGACCCCGCTAAGCAGCCATGAGGTCGCGCAGGGATATGAGGAGGTTGAGGACCCATCCATATATGTCAAGTTCAGGCTTCAGGGCTCGAGCAACCAGTATATCGTGATCTGGACGACCACGCCTTGGACCCTTGTCGCGAATGAGGCCGTCGCGGTCAACCCATTCGAGGAGTATGTGAGGGTCAAGGTGGGGGATGAGTTCTGGATACTCGCCTCCAAGCTCATGGCACTCGTCCTCGGAGCCCTAGACGTGATGGATTATGAGGTTGTTGAGAGGTTTAAGGGCTCGGCGCTGGCAGGCCTTAGATATGAGCATCCGCTGATCGAAGAGGTTCCAGCGCACAGGGGCCATGAGCCGCCAGCGCATACGGTGATCGAGGCGGAGTTCGTCACCATGGAGGAGGGAACTGGATGCGTTCATATAGCGCCCGCCCATGGCCCCGAGGACTTCGAGATCGGAATGAGAATAGGCCTACCAATCTTTAATCCAGTTGCCTCAAATGGATACTTCACCGAGGATGGCGGCATATTCGCCGGTGGATACTTCAAGGATGTCGCCGAGCGCGTTATGGAGATCTTGAGGGAGAAGGGCCTCCTCGTGAGACGTGACGTGGTCAAGCATAATTATCCGCATTGCTGGAGGTGCGGCTCGCCGCTCATCTATCTCTCGAGCAGGCAATGGTTCCTGAGCGTTAAGCGGATTAAGGAGCTGATGATCGAGGGGAATAAGAGGGTGAATTGGAAGCCGAGGTGGGCTGGCGAGAGCAGGTTCGGCGACTGGCTCTCGAACGCCGAGGACTGGTGTATTAGCAGGACGAAGATCTGGGGAACCCCGCTCCCGGTCTGGAGATGTGAAAAGTGTGGCGTGATAAAGGTTGTCTCGAGCAAGAAACAGCTGGAGGAGGCCGAGATAAAGCCGGGTGAGATCAAGCTATTCAGGCCATGGGTTGACAGGGTGATCTTCAGGTGCGTGAAATGCGGCGGTCTTATGAAGCGAGAGCCATTCGTCATGGATACGTGGCTCGACTCCGGCATGGCTCATACAGCTAGCATAGATGGCCTAAGAAATAAGGAGCTTTTCAGAAAGCTTTTCCCATATGATTTCATAACCGAGGCGATAGATCAGACGCGCGGCTGGTTCTACACGCTTCTCTTCACGTCAACGCTGCTCTATGGTCAGCCGCCATATAAGACCGTCCTCAATCAAGGCCATGTCCTCGATGCTGAAGGCAGGAAGATGAGCAAGAGCAAGGGTAACGTCATCTGGGCCATGGATATTATGAGCAGGTATGGCGCGGATCCGCTGAGATTCTACCTAGTCTCCAAGTCGGCTCCATGGGAGAACATGAACTTCGTTGAAGATGAGCTTAAACAGGTGATCCAAGATCTTAACATACTGTGGAACGTCTTCTCCTTCGCCCTGACATATTTCGAGCTTGACAAGTATGATCCGGAGAGGGTTGGCGTGGAGTCCGTGAAGAGGTATCTTAGGGCGGAGGATAGATGGATACTTTCGAAGGTGAATAGCCTATGCAGGCAGGTGACGAGCCATCTCAAGTCCCTCGACATACACTCCGCGGCGAGAGCTCTCAAGGACTTCATACTCGAGGATCTAAGCAGGCTCTATGTCAGGTCTATCAGGAGGAGGGTTTGGGTTGAGGAGGAATCTTGGGATAAGATAGCGGTCTATGCGACCCTCTACTATGTCCTGAAGAAGCTCATTCTCATGCTCGCCCCAATAACCCCATATCTCGCCGAGAAGCTTTACCAGCAGCTGAGGCTTAGAGATGATCCTGAGAGCGTTCATCTATGTGACTGGCCGAAGCCGGATGAGGAGATGATTGACGAGGAGATTGAGGATTGCATGGAGATTGCTAGGATAACGATCTCAGAGGCGGTGGCGCTCAGGCAGAAGCATGGTAGGAAGCTTAGGTGGCCCGTGAAGACGGTGATAGTAGCGCCGAGAAGCGCGAAGGCTAAGAAGGCCTTGGAGAGATTCATGGACTTCATCAAGCCCCAAGTCAACGCCATAGACCTTAGGATACTTGAGGTTGGCGGGAGGCCGGAGGGCGTCAAGATAATTTGTAAGCCGGTTTACGAGAGGCTTGGGCCGAGGCTCGGCGGTCGGGTTAGGGAGGTCGCTGAAAGGCTATCTAGAATGAATGGCGAGCTTGTTAGATCGGAGATCGAGTCCAGCGGATCATTCAAGCTCATCCTGAGCGATGGCACGATGGTGGAGCTCATAGAGGAGGATGTATCCTTCGAGGAGGAGCTGCCCAACAACCTCGGGAAGATCGAGGGAAGGTTCGCCGACATATACATCGACTTCTCCGAGACAAGGGATATAGTTGCGCAGTCGCTCGCAAAGGAGATTATTAGGAGGATCCAGGTGATGAGGAAGGAGCTTGATCTCATGATCTCTGACTATATCGAGGCGACGATAATCGCTGAGGATGAAGAGAACTTGGAGCTGCTCCAAGAGATGAGGGATTATATTATGGAGGAGGTGCGCGCTAAGAGGATCAGCCTCACCCTGAGGAAGCCCGAGAAGCTTGAGGGCTATATGAAGGAGTGGATGATAGAGGGCAAGAGATATACGATTGCCATCTCAAGGATTCAGGAGGTGGAGGGATCAAGGTGAAACCTTGCCATCACTCATAAGCTATGTCAGAGACATATTCAGGAAGCTTGACGAGAACCATTTTAAGGTTCTAAGGGTGATAGAGCGGAACCTCACGAGATACGAGGTCGTCCCGAGGGAGGTGATATACAGCGAGACCGGGCTGGGAGAGAGAGCTGAGAAGCTCCTGAAAAAGCTTAACGAGTATAAGCTCATCTGGGCGCCGATGGGATATGAGAAGGGATTCTGCATAAACTATTATGGCCTAGACATGCTTGCATTAAAGGCGCTTGTCGACAGGAATATCATCACGAGCCTTGGGAGGCCTCTCGGGGTCGGGAAGGAGGCCGATGTTTATGACGCCCTAGCCCCAGATGGTAGGAGACTTGTAGTTAAGTTCTTCAGGATAGGGAGGACTAGTTTCAGGAAATATGAGAGGCACAGGACGAGCCTAGTCACAGCTCCAAGCCATCTAGCCGCCTCCATAAAATCAGCTAGAATGGAGTATAGGGCCCTGAAGATGCTCCACCCGGCCGGGGTCAGGGTCCCGAAGCCCGTCGCGAGGAATAGGCATGTGATCGTGACCGAGTTCTTTCAGGGGATAGAGCTCGCGATAATCCAGAGCCTTAGCAGGCCCATCGAGGTTCTAGGCGAGATCCTAAGAAATGCTGCTAGGGCATGGGAGGTGGGCGTCGTCCACAGCGACCTAAGCGCATATAACATATTGATCACGCCGGAGGAGGAGATACTGATAATAGACTGGCCTCAATGGGTTCCACCAAGCCACCCGATGGCCCGGGAATATCTTAGGAGGGATCTATCAAACCTCATCAAGTTCTTCAGGAGAAAGTGGCGTATCGGAGAAATACCGGGAGAATACCTTGATCTGATCAGAAAGGTCCTCAGAGAAAGCTTTTTAATGTGATGGAGCCGCCGATAGGGTGAAGGTGCCCCGGTAATGGCATCAATGAAGACAGGAGCTGTAATCAGCATCTTAGGAGCACTAATCTCGCTCACGCCAGTCATCTACTTCCTCACGCTTCCACTCGACTCGCCGACTAGGGGAATCCTCTCCCAGCAGATAATAGGATTGCCCCTCATGCTATACTTCACGCTCGCGGGCGCCGTGGTAACCGCCACAGGTCTCCTCATATTCATGAAGGCTGCGAGAGCTCCGCCGGAGATCGCCTATTCATCCACGCTCCCGATCAGGGGTGTGCCTAGGGCGCGGGCAGCCCCCCCAACAACGGTTCCAGCGCCGCCAGATGAGCTCGTTACAGAGATAGAGCGCGAGATAGAGAAAATAGTTCAGCTCGAGGAGCCCGAAGCGGAGGTGGCGCCAGCTCCAGAAGAGGCCGCCAAGGAGAGACCGACAATTGAGGTCCAAGTGGTTAATAGGGGGCAGGACATGGTTTGCCCCCACTGTGGGGAGCTTAATCCACTGAAGTCAACTAGATGTGTCAAGTGTAAGAAGCCGCTTTATGAGGTCGAAGAAGGCGAACCAAGATGCCCTGTCTGCGATGCACCGCTCCGCCTCTCACAAAGGATCTCTGAAGACCTGTTCACATGCGGGCTCTGCTTCTCCGAGCTTAGGATACCCATCGAGCTGAGGAAAGAGATAGGTCTTGAATGAGAGCGCTGCTCACCGCATGTAAGCTGCTCATATTTATCCTCGAGCATTGCCTGAGAAAAGCTTAAAATCAGCGCGCTTCAGCTATCTACTGGAGAACATTGACGCAGATGCAGGGACATCAGATGAACATGGGCAAGAGGCCGCTAGGAATGGTAATGAAGCATGTGGACAAGTTCGTCAGGATAAAGCTGAAGAATGAGCTGGTATATGAGGGGAGGATGGTCGAGTGCGACAGCTACATGAACATAGTGATAGAGAAGGCCGTGGAGTATGAAGGCAATGGAAGGAAGGCGCAGTACCCGAAGGTCCTCATCAGGGGCAACAATATAATGTATATACAGTTGAATCCACAGCTCTCTGAAGGCTAGTCAGCGGCCTCCACGGTGTGGGGTGAGACTTCACTTAAATACTAATATTCTAGGATAGGTTCTCGTAGAACCGATATGCAGAGATCCAAGATAGTTGTTGAGAGATTGAATAGGCTGCCGGTGAAGGATCAGTATGTTGAGCTTGTTGAGAGGAAGGGGCTGGGGCATCCTGACTATATTATAGATGCAGCTTGCGAGTGCGCCAGCATAGCGCTTTCACGATATTATTTGGAGAATTTTGGCCAGATTCTGCATCATAACCTGGATAAGGGTCTTCTGGTTGGCGGCCACTCCGAGGTATGGTTTGGCGGAGGAGTAGTTGAGGAGCCTATTGACATAATCATAGCTGGGAGGGCCACGACCAAGATCTCGACGCCATCCGGGTATGTCGAGGTTCCCTATAAGGAGCTTGTAGAGGAGGCGGTTAAACACTTCATCAGGGAGAATTTCAGGTTCTTGGATCCCGAGGAGCATATTAGGATCGATGTTAAAGTTAGAATGGGTAGCGCGGATCTAAGGAGGACTGTGGATAGCTCGGATGAGGTTCCAAGGGCTAATGACACGTCTTATGGTGTCGGTTATGCTCCCCTGACGCCGCTTGAAAGGCTTGTTTACGAGGTTGAGAGGAGGATAAACTCGCGGGGATTTAAGGGCAGGGTCCCGGAGAGCGGTGAAGATTGCAAGGTGATGGGGCTGAGAGTTGGTAAGAGATATTTGATCACTGTTGCTGATAGCATTCTGGCGCCCCTCACACCGGACCCAGGACACTATGAAGCTGTGAAGGAGGAGATCCGTGAGGAGGTTCTAAGGATAGCTGACGAGATTTTGAGGGAGGAGAGGCATGAGGGCGTGGAGGTTTACGTGAACGCTGCCGACAGGCCGGATGAGGGGATATTCTATCTCACGGTTACCGGGACATCGGCTGAGAGCGGCGATGACGGGAATACGGGAAGAGGCAATAGGGCGAATGGCCTCATAACGCCCAATAGGCAGATGTCTCTCGAGGCGACAGCCGGCAAGAATGTTAGATCCCATGTTGGGAAGCTCTATAACTTGGTCGCGAGGAGAATCGCCGAGAGGATATACGAGGAGACGGGCAAGGTTGATGAAGTCTATGTTAGGATACTCAGCCAGATAGGCAGGCCCATAAACAGGCCGCTCGTGATCTCGATACAATACACGTCGCTCGAGAACATAGATGAAAGGTCATTCGCCTATGAGGCTGCTGAGATAGCTAAGGAGCAGATGAGGGAAATCAGGGAAATGGAGAAGCTCGTATTAGAGCAGAGGGTGATGCTTTTCTAGCCGAGAAACTCGTCTAAGCCCCTCCCGCGCCTGAGGATCTCATGGCACTTTCTCGGGCTTAGGCATCTGAACTCGACCCCGTGGGCTACCAGCATCTTCGATGCCGATTTCTGGATGCCCGGCGCGACGAGGATCATCCTCGGCCTTCTCCCAAGCTCCCCCTCAATCTCCCTGACATAGGAGACTAGCTGCTTCACATCCTCTGAGGTCGCATTTCTCCGCTTTATCTCGATCACGACGATATTTCCCGAGGAATCTACTCCGAAGATATCCACGAAGCCCGCGCGCCCGGCCCTTCTCTCATCCTCGATGGGCTTAAAGCCCTCCTCGATAAGCGATGGCTCGAGAAGTATCGCCCTCTTCATCTCCTCCTCTGTCGCATACATCGCGAACTCTGCCGAGTCCTCAAGCCTGTATGTCTCCAAGCTATACACTTTCTTCACCGTGATCCTGAGAATCTCCTCCGGGCTCAGCCGCCTCGCCTCTATGACCAGCTCATTATCCCTCACGGCCACATCTATCATGGATCCGGGAGGCTGCCAGTTTACGGGCTCATAGCCTGTTGGCCTATGGACTAGAACGCTTCCATCCTGCTTGATTATTAGGAGGCGCTCGCCCTCGCCTAGGCTTGAGGAGGCTCTGCCTTCATAGAAGACCTCCATGAGCCCTACTAAGACCATGAGCGACCTGCTTCTAATCCCCTCCTTGAGCTTCTCAGCCGCCTCCTCGAGCCTCAATCTAGCCGAGTTAATCTAGGTGGGCTTGGGGCTAAAACCCTTCTCCCATGAAATGGCCATGAATAAATGTCGCCGAGAACATTACACCTCTGGGCATGAGCGCTGGGATCCCCCTTGTCAGGGATGTTATGAGGAGGGAGGTATACCTTGTCGAGGGAGATGATCCTGTTAGCAGGGCGATAGGTATCATGAGGGAGCATAACGCCCCTCTCGTGATCGTGGTGGATAAACTTGAGAATGGCAGGATCTTGGGGGCGATAACGGAGAGGATGATCATGCGAGCGACATATAACCCGGATACCATGAAGGCTAGGACTGTCGCTGCTAGGATTCCCAAGATAAGCTCCAGCGCCTCCGTGGCTGAGGCCGCTCGCCTGATGCTCGAGAACCACGTGCTCGCCCTGCCGGTTGAGGAGAATGGCGAGATCATCGGCGTCATAACAGTCGAGGATGTCGTCCGCGCAGTGAGCGATGAATTCTTCTCCAAGATAGGGGTTGAGGATTTGATGAGCAGGGATCTCGTCTCCATCGGCCCGAGGGATACCGTCGGCCAAGCGATAGCGCTGATGAGGGAATATGGTATCTCAAGGCTCCCCGTTATTGATGGGGGCAAGCTCGTTGGCGTAATCACGATACATGACATCATAGTCAAGGTTATACAGCCTAGGCAGAGGGCGACACGTGGAGAATATGTGGGCGAGAAACTCAGGACTCTAAGCCATCAGGTCAAGGACATTATGACCGCTGATGTTATTGTTGCGAGGCCTGATGAACCTTTAAGCACGGCCATAAGGAGGATGTTTGAGGCAGATGTATCCTGTCTCGTAGTGGTTCATGAGGGGAGGCCCGTCGGAATACTGACGAGGACTGATATACTCGCACCCATCGCAGCTCTCGCGGAGAAGGAGAGGCGGGCATTAAGCGTCCAGCTAAGCTTCAAGGTCAACAACCTCTCGGAATCAGATAAGGAGCAAGTGATGGAGATTGTTGAGAGGTTTCTCAGGAGGCTTGGCGAGAGCATTGGAGTCGGCTATCTCATGCTCCACTTCAAAGAGCATAAGGAGAAGCATGGCGAGACTCACATGATCCACTGCAGGGCTAGGCTTAACACGGATAAGGCTCATGTGGTAGGTATTGGCGAGGGGTGGACGCCAGCCTTAGCCGCAAGAGTAGCCCTAGACATAATCGAGAGAAAACTTCTAGTAATGAAGGAGAACATGCAGAAATACCCAGACGCCGAGGAGCTATTATCTAGAATGGCCTCAGAGATCTAGCTAGAATCATTAGCCCTGCATGGGGATCTCCAAGGCTCTTAGAATCGAGCCTATCTCAGCATCCACCTCGATCAGGTTTCTAGAGCTTTTCAGGACTATGTCGGGATCCTTCAACCCGTGGCCCGTAACTATGCAGACTACCCTGCTATCATGCTCGATCAAGCCTTTTCTCGCAGCCCTAATTAGAAGGGCTATTGGAGAAGCCCCAGCCGGCTCAGCAAATATCCCCTCCCTCGAGGCTAGAATTCTCTGAGCAACGAGAATCTCCTCGTCTGATACCGCCTCAACCAGCCCCCCGGTCTCCCTCACAGCCCTTAGAGCCCTCTTCCAGTTCACGGGGTTGCCTATCCTGATAGCTGTTGCAACAGTCTCAACATTATCGATGGGCCTTATCTCGTTAGCGCCCTCCACGAAGGCCCTGTAAATCGGGCATGCGCCCTCAGCCTGAACGCCCATAAGCCTTGGAAGCCCATCGGCCAAGTCCAGGCTTTTCAGGTCGCTAAAGCCCTTCCAGTAAGCGACAATATTGCCCGCATTCCCGATGGGTATCATCAGATAGTCTGGAACATCTCCGCCAAGCTGCTCATAGATCTCATAGGCCGCCGTCTTCTGCCCCTCAAGCCTAAACGGGTTTATCGAGTTCAGGAGATAGAATCTCGGATCCCTGCTCAGTTCCCTGACTATTCGTAGGCAGTCGTCAAAATTCCCCCTAACCGCCAGAACCCTGGCGCCGTGGATCAGTGCCTGGCTAAGCTTTCCGAGAGCGATCCTCTTTGAAGGAACTAGCACAGCGCATCCAAGGCCCGCACGAGCCGAGTAAGCCGCAAGGCTGCTACTCGTATTCCCGGTCGAGGCGCAGATCGTCATCTCGGCGCCGGCCTCAACAGCCTTCGTCACGCCAACAGTCATCCCCCTATCCTTGAAAGACCCGGTCGGGTTATCACCTTCATACTTCACATAGATCTCCTTGATGCCGAGCTCCCGCTCCAAGTTCCTGCATCTTATTAGCCTCGTCCCACCCTCATTCATCGAAACCACATGCCGGTAATCCTCCACCGGGAGAAGCTCCCTGTATCTCCAGACCCCGAGCGGCCTCGACTCGAAATTCCTCAGCCACGGTATCTCGGAGGCCTCCTTATCCGTATCATAGACTATGTCGAGCAGGTCGCCGCACGCTGGGCACGAGTATAATCTAGCAGATCCCGGATACTCGGCACCACATCCAATGCAACGAAGCCAATATCTCGGCATAGTGATGCACCCTCATCTACCCAATCTCAGTAACACCCGGCCCCGGCTCAGTGATATAGACTTGGACCTTATAGCCGCGTAATGCGTAGAACCTCTCCAAAGCATCGGCTGCCAGCTTTCTACGCTCCTTCTCGATCACACAGATCACAGCAGGGCCGGCGCCGCTTACAGCTACCCCGGCATCAAGCTCCTCGCCCAACCTCTTAACCCCCTCGTATTCAGGTATTATCCCCGCCCTAGCCCTCGCCGGCTCGACAATCACATCACTCATCCCATCCTTCACCATATTAATGTTCTTCAAGGCCATCCCAGCAGCCAAAATAGACGCGCTAGCAACATTACGCACAAGCGATATAAGGGGAACCTCCTTGGGGACAACCTCCCTCGCCCTCCTCGTAGACCCCTTCTCCACGTCGGGGAGCACCACGACCACGCCGAGATCTGGTGGGGGGTCCACGTGATATATCCTCAGCCTCGGCTCCTGAGAAACCATGACAAACCCACCATATATTGCTGGAGCGACATTATCTAGATGGGGGGCGCCTGCCGAGACAAGCTCCCCCAACGCAGCATATCTCACAAGCTCCTCCCGGCTCAATCCCAAGTTGAAGAGCTTGTCGACGAGATAAGCCGCCGCGGCCGCTGTAGCCGCCGAGCTCCCAAGTCCGCTCCCCGGCTTTATCCCCTTCCAGATCCTCAACCTTACACCCTCCGAGAGCCCAAACTCCTCCATCATCCTCAAGGCAACATAGCCCCCAGTATTCTCCTCAGGTCTAGCTGGAACACGGTAGCCCTCCAGCACCTCAACCTCAACACGTTTATCCGGGATCCGCTCAGCTTCCACGATATCGTAAGGCTCCATCAACGCGAGCCCGAAAACATCAAAGCCAGGGCCCAAGTTCGCAGAGGTCGCAGGCGCCTTAACCCTCAACCTCATATGCTGAAAAACTCGAATAGATCTCCAAGAAAAAGCTTACCTCCAGACTTAGAAAAGATCAATAGCAGGCGAATCGGGGGAGGCTGTTAGAGGGGCCCGTGGCCTAGCTTGGATAGGGCGTCGGCCTTCGGAGCCG